>JAHZLQ010000026.1 GCA_022599775.1 Gammaproteobacteria bacterium | reverse complement strand
GCAGCGAGTCCGCTGCCCCTCGCCCACGACGTGGGAGAGGGGAGGACCGCCCGCGGAGCGGGTGGTGGGGAGAGGGCGGCCTGCCTGGCACAGGATTCATTTTCCGGGGTGCCTCCGCCGGCATGGCCGTTAACGTGAATCTCGCGCAGCGAGTCCGCTGCCCCTCGCCCACGACGTGGGAGAGGGGAGGACGCCCGCGGAGCGGGTGGTGGGGAGAGGGCGGCCTGCCTGGCCCAGGATTCATTTTCCGGGGTGCCTCCGCCGGCATGGCCGTTAACGTGAATCGCGCGCGGCGCGGTGCCGACCTGCCCTCGTCCGCTTGCGGGAGAGAGGAACGGCCATGCCGCAGTCGGTTCATTCTGCGGGCCGCCGCTTGCGGCATGGCCGTCAGATGCCGGTACTATCCCGCATAAATAATAAGTGCACTATTGATTAGTGCACTTATTATTTCGTAGAATGGCCGCATGACCCAACCCATTGCCAATCTTGGTGCCGCTTCGACACTGTCGGAGGTGGCGCGGCTGATACGTGGTGATTTCAAGCGACGCGCCCAGCACCTGGGTTTGACCCAGCCGCAGTGGCGCGTGCTGATCAGCCTCTCGAAGTCGCCTGGGATCAACCAGGCCACGCTGGCCGAAATTCTCGAAGTGCACCCGGTGACCGTGACTCAGATCGTGGACCGGCTGGTCAAGGCGGGCTGGGTGCGGCGCGCGCCGCATGCGAGCGATCGTCGCGCAGTCAGCCTGCATCTCACCGAATCGGCCGAGCCGCTGTTGCTTGAACTCAATGAGGTCGCAAACCAGGTCCGCGAAGCGGCGCTGGCCGGGCTGAAAAAATCGGAGCGTAGCCAGCTTGAGTCCCTGCTGCTGCGGATCAAGTGCAACCTCATTGGCGAAAGCTCGTCCTCTTCCTGCGTGACCCCCGCGCAAAACCCGAACAAGAAACAAGCATGAACGCCCCTGAAACCCCAGTTCTCGATTCTTCCCGAACCTTGCAGCGGCAGCGAATGCGCCGCGCTCTGTTCCTGGTGGTGCCCGTTCTCGTGGCGATTGCCGGCGTTTATCTGTGGTTTGTCGGCGGCCGCTACGTCAGCACCGACAACGCCTATGTCAAGGCCAACATGGTCGATGTGGGCGCCGAGGTCAGTGGCAAGATCATGTCCGTCAACGTGCGCGAGAATCAGCGCGTGAGGGCCGGCGATCTTCTGCTGCGGATTGATCCGCGACCTTATGAAGTGGCGCTGCACGATGCCCAGGCTCGACTCGAGCAGTCGCGCATGCAGGTCGGATCGCTCAAGGCGGCATATGCGCAAAAGCAGTCCGGTCTGGCGGCGGCACGTGATGACCTGCGCTTCGCCGAAACCCAGTTGAGGCGCGTCAAGAACCTTCACGAGCGCGATGCGGTGTCCAGGTCCGCGCTCGATCAGGCGCAGCACGATCTCGATGTGGCACGAAATACGGTCAACAAGCTGCAAAGCGAAGGTGACGAGACTCTGGTGCAACTCGGGGGCAAGCTTGACCAGCCGCTGGAGCGACATCCTGCGGTGATGGCGGCACAGGCGGCGCTGGAGCAGGCGCAACTGAATTTGCAGCGCTGTTCGGTGCAGGCGCCGATCAATGGTGTCGCCTCCAAGGTTCCGGAAATCGGCCAGTACGCGACGCCGGGCTTGCCGATGATCAGTGTCGTTGCCGATCAGGACACCTGGATCGAGGCCAACTTCAAGGAGGACCAGCTCGCGGGGATTCACCCTGGCGCCGAGGTCGATGTCGAGATCGATGCCTATCCGGGCGAACGGTGGACAGCCACGGTGCAGAGCATCGGGCAGGCCACCGGGGCCGAGTTTTCGTTACTGCCGCCGCAGAACGCTACCGGCAACTGGGTCAAGGTCGTGCAGCGCCTGCCGGTGCGGCTGGCGATCGAACACCATGAGCACGAATCCGAACTTCGTTCCGGCCTCAGCGCCGAGGTCACGATCGACACCGGAATTCCCGATCGCGTGAAAGCGATCTACAGCGCCCTGGGGCTGAGCCAGGCCGGCGAGCAAGCGACTCAACAGGCATCGCTGGCCGTCGATCACTCGTGAGCGCGGTGACGCACGGCGGCGCACCGGCGGTGGCCGGCTCACGCCTGCTGGTGACCTTCGGGACCTTGTCCGCCACGATGATGCAGGCGCTCGACACCACGATCGCCAATGTCGCGCTGCCGCACATGCAAGGCAGCTTGTCGGCGTCCCAGGATCAGATCGCCTGGGTGCTGACCTCGTACATCGTCGCTTCGGCGATTGCGACCACACCCACGGGCTATCTCGCCAATCGCTTCGGTGTGAAGCGAATCTTCCTGATCGCGATCTCGGGCTTCACGATCGCCTCGATGTTGTGCGGCATCGCCGGAAACCTCGGCGAGATCGTCCTGTTCCGTCTGCTGCAGGGCGTATTCGGTGCCGCACTGGTGCCGCTGTCGCAGACCACTCTGCTCGACAGCTACCCTCGCGAGCAGCAGGGTTCGGCAATGGCGGCCTGGGGCGTGGGCGTGATGATCGGCCCGATTCTGGGCCCCGCCCTCGGCGGCTGGTTGACCGAGCACTACAGCTGGCGATGGGTGTTCTATATCAACGTGCCGATCGGGATTGCCACGTTTCTGGCGCTGAGCGCCGCGCTGCCCAAATCGGAACCGAGACGCGCCGAGCCGATGGACTTCAAGGGCTTCGCATTTCTGAGCATCGCCATCGGCAGCCTGCAGTTGATGCTGGACCGAGGTCAGAGCCAGGATTGGTTCAATTCGAGCGAGATCATGATCGAATGCTGTACGGCGGTCGCCTCGTTCTATCTGTTTGTCGTGCATACGCTGACCACGGACCGACCCTTCATCTCACCGCACCTGTTTCGGGATCGAAACCTGGTCGGAGGTCTGGTGGTCATCGCGATTCTGGGCATCGTGTTGTTCTCCACCTTCGCCCTGTTGCCGCCGTTCCTGCAGAACCTGCAGGGATACCCGGTGGTCACAGCCGGCCTGGTCATGGCGCCGCGCGGTATCGGCACGATGATCGCCATGCAGATTTCCGGTCGCATCCTGCGACGTGTCGATGCGCGCCTGCCGATCCTTGTCGGAATGTTGCTGCTGGCCTATGCGTTGTACTGGATGTCCAAGTTCAGTCTCGATGTGCCGAGCAGCCATATCGTCTGGAGCGGATTCGTTCAGGGCCTGGGGGTCGGTTTCGTGTTCGTGCCGTTGTCGACCTTGAGTTTCGCGACCCTGCCGCACGCCTATCGCAGCGACGGAACCTCGCTGTATGCCCTGCTGCGCAATGTCGGCAGCAGCGTGGGTATCGCGCTTGCGTTCGCCTACCAGACCTACGGCACGCGCATGGCGCACTCGGTGCTGGTCGAGAACGTGAATCCGTACAACCCGGCCCTGATCGGCTACGTGAATGGGGATACCGGCCTGATGGGTCTCAGCGGCCTGCTGCAGATCGAGGCGGAGGCGCAGCGGCAGGCCGCCATGATCGGCATGCTCGGCGATTTTCACTACATGGCGATCGGCGTTCTGCTCGGTATTCCGCTGCTGCTGCTATTGAAGCCCGTGAAGCACGATCAACCCGATGCGGACGAATTCGAAGCCGCGGTCATGGAGTGAGGCGCTGCGCTCAGACGGTATGTGGCCGCGCCTCGCCGTGAGCGCTTCCGGCCAGCGTATCCAGCCGTTTGTCCTTGCGCGTCCACAGCGTGTTGATCCACTGCTGGAAGCGCATGCGAAACGCGGCATCACCTTGATAGTCGCCGCCGAGGTGCTCGGTCGGAACCGGCAACACGTCGATGTGGATTACCAAATCATTCTGTTCGCCGCGCAGGAAACCGCCGACCAACGAGTGCCGGCTCGGTTGGTAGGCGATGCTCACATCGATGATGCCGGCGAACTGATCCCCCATCGCGTTGAGCGCGAATGACATGCCGGCCGATTTCGGCCGCAGCAGATGCCGGTAGGGTGAGCC
Organism: Gammaproteobacteria bacterium; assembly: GCA_022599775.1. Classification (GTDB taxonomy): domain Bacteria; phylum Pseudomonadota; class Gammaproteobacteria; order Nevskiales; family Nevskiaceae; genus Banduia. The sequence continues at coordinate 37,401 of JAHZLQ010000026.1, read as the reverse complement.
ACGCGAGACGCGCTTGGCTTCGGTAAATCGGGTGCCTTCGAGGAAGTTCACGACCGTAGCCGGGCGTTCGCGGTACTTCGCGCACATGCGCCGCGTGGTTTCCAGATCCTGGTCGCGCAGCGCCGGATTCTTCTTCAGCGACTCCTTGGTGTGCCGTTTCATGAACGGGAAGTCCAGCGCCCAGCAGGCCTGGCCGATGATCGGCAGGTACTTGAGCTGGTCCTTGAGGAAGAAGCGTGGAAACGGCGCGCGGCCATGCAACACATCGAACAACAAGACGATATCGACCCAGGACTGATGATTGCAGATCAGCAGCCAGCTGCGTTTCGGGTCCAGCGTTCCATTGATCTCGACGCGCCAATTGATCGGATAGAGGGTACGCAGGAAGATTCCGTTGGCGCCGACCCAGGCATTGGCGATCGCGATCAGGATGCCGGCACACAGGCTGCGCCAGGCCGGAATTGGCACCAGCAGCTTCAACAGGATGAACGGAATCATCAGGCTGAAAGCCACCGTGATCAGCACACACAGCCCGATGAAGCCCAGCACCGAGACCAGTGAGCGGGGCAGAAACAGGGAAATCATGAGGCCCCTCCGCGGCGCAGGTGATACGCGGGGCTGAGTTCGTGCACGGCTTCGATCATGGCGCCGGCGTGATCGGGCGGTACGCCCTGCAGAATGCCGTGACCGAGGTTGAAGACGTGGCCGGAACCGTGGCCGAAACTCTCAAGCACGCGCGCCACCTCGGCACGGATCACGGATGGCGGTGCGAACAGCGTGCACGGGTCCAGGTTCCCCTGGATCGCCACGCGCTCACCGACGCGTGCGCGCGCCACCGACAGATCGGTGGTCCAGTCCACGCCAAGCGCGGTGCAACCGGTATCCGCCATCGCTTCCAAATGTTGACCGCCATTCTTGGTGAACAGAATCACCGGTACGTCCGGCGCCAGCGCCTGGACGCGCTCGACGATCTTTGCCATCGGCGCCAGCGAGAAGCGTCGATACAACGCCGGCGACAGCACGCCGCCCCAGGTGTCGAAGACCATCAGCGCCTGCGCGCCGGCCCTGGCCTGTGCGGCGAGGTATTGCGTGACCGAGTCGGCCAGCTTGTCGACCAGCATCTGCAGCGCCTCGGGTTCCTCGAAGGCCATGCGCTTGATGATTGCGAAGTCATGTCCGCCACGGCCCTCGACCATGTAGGTCGCCAGCGTCCACGGGCTGCCGGAAAAACCGATCAGCGGCACGCGTCCCTTGAGCGCGCCGCGAATCGTGCGCACGCCGTCCATCACGTAGCGCAGCTCGGTTTCCGGGTCCGGCAGCGGCAGCGCCTCGATCGCGGCCGCGCTGCGCAATGGCCGTTCGAACTTGGGGCCTTCGCCTTCGGCGAAGTACAGGCCCAGGCCCATCGCATCCGGAATCGTGAGGATGTCGGAGAACAGGATCGCCGCGTCCAGCGGGTAGCGGTCCAGTGGCTGCAGCGTGACCTCGCAGGCCAGCTCCGGCGTCTTGCACAGCGTCAGGAAATCACCGGCGCGCGCACGCGATGCGCGGTACTCCGGCAGATAGCGCCCGGCCTGACGCATCATCCACACCGGCGTGCGGTCCACGGGTTCGCGGCGCAGCGCGCGCAGGAAGCGGTCGTTTTTCAGCTCAGACATCCGGTTGTCCAGGAACGAGAGTCAAGGGGCGGAGCCGGCCATCATAGCGCCGACGCAATTTCGTGCTGTATCGCCTGCGCCATCGCCCGTGGATCGGCCGCGTCGCGAATCGGCCGGCCGACGACGAGATAGTCGGCGCCAGCGCGGATCGCCGCGGCCGGCGTCATGATGCGCTTCTGGTCGGCTTCCACGCGGTTTTCGACCGGACGGATGCCGGGCGTCACGCAGATCAGCTTGTCGCCGATCTCGGCCTTGAGCTTTGCCACCTCCAGGCCCGAGGACACCACGCCGTCGCAACCGGCCGCCAGCGCGCGGCGCGCGCGCGACAGCACCAGTGTGGGGATGTCGCATTCGAAGCCCAGATCGTCCAGATCGCCCTGATCGAGCGAGGTCAGCGCCGTGACTCCGAGCACCTTGATCGACGAATTCCCCTTGGCGCCGGCGGCGGCTTCCATGATCGACTGGTTGCCGTGCACCGTGCAGAAGTCGGCGCCTCGCTCGGCGAGGCCGCGCACCGCGCGCGCCACGGTTTCCGGAATGTCGAAAAACTTGAGGTCCACGAACACGCGCTTGTGCTCGCTGCGCAGCCAGTCGAGAAAGTCGAAGAAGCCGGGCTGCATGAACAGCTCCAGGCCTATCTTGTAGAACACCGCAGCGTCACCGATCACAGCGACCAGCGCCTTGGCTTCGGGAATGGTCGGCAGGTCGAGGGCGACGATGAGGCGTTCTTGGGGGGCTGGGATGGGCATGGTTCCAGGACAGTTGCGGGCTACCGGAAGGGATTATGAACAATCAGACGATCCAGCTTTTGCCCGTGTTGCAGATCTTCGCTGTAAAGCCGCCGACAACCGGACTGCAAGGCGGCCGAAACGATCAGGGCATCGTAGAAGCTGAAGCCGTAACGTTCCTGGATGTCGATCCCACGTTGATAAAGCTCGGGACTGGGCATCACCCGCCACAATGGAGCCAGCACCACATCGAGATAGTCGCGCGCAGTGGCGGGCGTCATGGGGATTCTGGCCTTGCGCAGTCCGGCGTTTAGACACTCCTGGACAACCTGGAAACTGATGCAGGCGTCGCCCGTGGCAAGGGCCGATTCGATGATGCCTCGTGCGATGAGGTGCTTTCGCGGCTCGCTGTCGTCGAGATGGTAGAGCAGGATATTGGTGTCGAGAAAATCAACGCTCATTCAGCTCGTCCCGGCTCAGTTTGCGGCCGATCCGAACCTTGCCGTGCAGCTGCGCCATGACCTCGTCATAGCGCTGCATCCGGTTCTCGCGGCCGGTGTAGTCCTCCAGCCATGCGCGAAACTTCTCGTTCAGCGTGCTGTGCTCGGCCCGGGCTTTGGACCGCGCGGCTTCAATCAAATCTTCCTGAGCGCTGAGGGTAATGTTTTTCATCGTTCGACACGAATAGTGTGTGCACGAAAATAGTGTACCTCACGGTTTCAATGCAGCGACAACTTTGGCTGCATTCGGCCCATCGAGCGCCTTCAGCTCCTGCGCGAACAGCAGCACGCGCCATTCCTCCAGAATCCAGCGTGCCGGATGCCAGGCCGAGGGTAGCGCCTCGGCCAGCGGCGCCACCTGCGTCGTCAGCTCCAGATCGCGCTGCGGCTTGTTGGCGATGCGGTCCAGGCGCAAGGACAGGGCCTTGAGGTAGACCGGAATCCGCGGCCAGGCCTCAAGCGGAATCTCGCGCACGAAACCGGGCGCTAGCAGGCTTTCGATCTGCTGGCGCATGTCGCGTCCGGCATCCGGCCAAGTTGGTTCCAGTTTGCCGATGCGGATGCGCAGCACCGAGGCCTGCGCCAGCCAGTCCTTGATTTCGTCGAGGTATCGATGGGCCGTCTGTGAAAACTGACCGCGGCGCTCGAAGGCCGCCTGAAACCCGGCCTGGGTGCGCGGCACGTTGCCGTCCAACAGCACCTCGTCGACCAGCCGCGCCGCCAGATCCTCGGCCAAGGTGTCCGGGCGCAGTTCGGTGCCGACCAGCGACAGGCCGAAGGCGCGCTGCGCACTCTTGCGCAGGTCGCGCACGCGGTCGGCGATGCGCGCCATCAGCAGCATTCGCACGCCGGCGCGGTGCGCCGCATCCGCCGCCGCGCGGGACTCGAACAGGCGCAGCTGCAATTGCCCCTGTTCGGCCGCCAGCGCCGGCACGCCGCGCGCGCCGGTGCCGGTATCGGTGTTGGAATGGGCTTCGTCCGGCAGATCGCCGAAATCCCATTGCTCGACCTTGTCGCGCACCCAGGGGTTCGGGCCGGCGGCGCGGTTCAGTGCCTCGCGCGCAGCCTCGCGCTTGCCGTGCTGCAGCACAGACAGGCTTTCGCCTTCGGCGAGCTTGCGGCCGCGCTGGTCCTCGACCACGAACCACGGCCGCAGATGGGCTTCGAGCTTGTCCGGCTCGAAGTCCTCGGGCTTGAGTTCGAACCCTGTCATGGTCTTGAAGCGCGCGCACAGTGCCGGCAGCAGCGCGCCGTCGGCCGGCGACAGGCTTTCGGCCAGCGCGCGGCTGTACTCGGCGGCCGGCGTGCAGTGGCGCCGCAGGGAATTGGGCAGCGAGCGCAGCAGGCCTTCGAACAGCGCCGGACGCAGGCCCGGCACCAGCCAGTCGAAGGGCTGCGCGTCGAGGCGATGCAGCAGCGCCAGCGGCAGGTGGATGACCACGCCGTCGGCGTCCGATCCGGGGTCGTGGCGGTAGCTCAGGCGCAGGTTCAGTTCGCCGAGTTCGAGATGGTCCGGGAACAAGGCCTTGACATCGGTGCTCGCGCCGCGCCGCAGCACGTCCGCTTCTTCCATCAACAGCGTGTGGCGTTCGACGCCGCCCTGACGGCTTTCGATGCCGCTGCGATGCAGCCACTTCTTGAGCGCGGCGACGGTGTTCATGTCCGCCGGAATGCGCGCGTCGTAAAACGCGAACCACTGGTCCTCGTCGGCCAGCAGGTCCGGCCGGCGCAGACGGATTTCCTGTTCGCGCACCGACTCGATCAGGGCGAAGTTCTGTATCAGGAACTGCGGCTTGTTCGGCAGATTGCCGCGCACCAGGGCTTCGAGTATGAAGATGCCACGCGCTTCGGCCGGCTCGATCGAACCGTAGTGGCGCACGCGCTTGTACAGCGGCAGCCCGAGCAGGCTGCCGTATTCGGTGGCCGTGACCTCGCCGCGCTGCGCGTTCCATTCCGGGTGTTGGTAGCTGCGCTTGAGCAGGTGCGCGCCGACGGTTTCCAGCCACTCGATCTCGATCGCGGCATTGATGCGCGCGAACAGCTGCGAGGTCTGCACCAGTTGCGCGCTCATGACCCAGGCCGGCGCCTTCTTGGCGATGCCGGAGCCCGGAAAGATCCGGAACTTGCGGCCGCGCGGACCCAGATATTCGCCGGCCTCGAGCTTGCCGCTGCGCAGGCGCTGTGCCGGCTGCTTGTAGCCGATGTGGTCGATCAGTCCGGTCAGCAGGGCCTGATGCAGCGGCGCGTACAGCTCATCCGGTGTCAGCTTCGTTTCGCGCAGCTCGCCGCCGAGCGCGTCCGCCACTTGGCGGAACACCTGGTCCCATTCGAGCATGCGTGTGAACGACAGGAAGTGCGTGCTGCAGGCGCGCCGCAGATCGCGATTCGACAGTTCCTCGCGCCATTGCCGCCAGCGTTGCCACAGTTGCAGCAGCGTCAGAAAGTCCGAGCGCAGGTGCCGCCATTCCGCATGCTTCTGGCGCGCGGCCTCGCGCTTGTCCGGCGGCACTTCGTGGGGGTCCTGCACCGACAGTGCCGCGGCCAGCACCGCGACTTCGCGTGGACACGGTGTGTCGCGGCCGGCGACGGCGATGCGCGCAATCCGCGGGTCCAGCGGCAGCCGCGCCAATTCCTGGCCCTGCCGGGTGATGCGGCGCTCGCCGGCCTCGCCCTGCATCGCGCCGAGCAGTTGCAGCAGGCGATAGCCTTCGGTCACGTGTCTGGAGGCCGGCGCATCGATCCACGGGAAATCCTCGACCGCGCCGAGCCGCAGCGCCTGCATCTGCAGGATCACGCCGGCCAGATTGGAGCGCAGGATCTCCGGGTCGGTGAACAGCTCGCGCTTGGCGAAGTCTTCCTCGGCGTAGAGCCGCAGACAGATGCCGGGGCCGACGCGGCCGCAGCGGCCGGCGCGCTGATTGGACGCGGCCTGGCTGATCGGCTCGACATGCAGTTGCTGCACGCCGAGCCGCGTGGAATAGCGGTTGATGCGCGCGCTGCCGGTGTCGACCACGTAGCGAATACCGGGCACCGTGACCGAGGTTTCGGCGACGTTGGTGGCCAGCACGATGCGCGGCGGCCCGCCGGTGGAAAACACGCGGTCCTGCTGCGCCGCCGGCAGGCGCGAGTACAGCGGCAGCACCTGCGCGTGCGGAAAGCGCTTCGGCAGCAGGCGCGCGCAGTCGTTGATTTCGCGTTCGCCCGGCAGGAACACCAATACGTCCCCGTCCGGTCGCGGTCGCCACAGCGATTCGATGCCGCGTGCGACCTGGTCTTCGAGATCCTCGTCCTTCTCGGCTTCGCGATAGCGCAGCTCCACCGGAAAGCTGCGGCCGGATACGGTGATGATCGGCGCGCCGCCGAAGTGCGCGGACAGCCGTTCCGGATCCAATGTGGCCGAGGTGATGAGGATCTTCAGTTCCGGACGGCGCTGACGGATCTGCGCCAGCCGGCCCAGCAGGAAGTCGATGTTGAGGCTGCGTTCGTGGGCCTCGTCGATGATGAGCGCGTCGTAGGCTTCCAGCCAGCGGTCGCGCGACAGCTCCGCCAGCAGGATGCCGTCGGTCATCAGCTTGATCAGGGATTGCTCGCCCACCCGTTTGTCGAAGCGGGTTTCAAAACCGACGAGTCCGCCGACTGGCACTTTCAGTTCTTCGGCGATGCGCCCGGCCAGCGCGCGGGCCGCCAGCCGCCGCGGCTGGGTATGGCCGATCAGCCCGCGCCGCCCGCAGCCGGCTTCGAGCAGCAGCTTGGGCAACTGTGTGGACTTGCCGGAACCGGTCTCGCCGCAGACCACCAGCACGGAATGCTGGCGGATCGCACTCAGCAGTTCGTCGCGCGCCCGCGTGACCGGCAGCGCCTCCGGATAATGTATGTGTTGCGGCAGCAGACGGCCGCGGTTGTCGGCACGCAGGCGCGCGGCTTCGAGATCGCGCGCGAGCCGCGCCTCGTTGATGCGCTGGCCGCGTCCGGCACGCTGCAACAACTGCGCGAAGCGTGAGGCGTCGCGCACCAACAGTTGCGGTGCGAGCGCGCGCAGGCGTTCGGAAAGCTCAGGGAGCGAGGACATCGAAGGATATGAAGCGGAGCAGAACCGCCTATTGTCCCGGCAGCCGTAAAGCGAATCCAGCAGGACGTCGCTATTTCAGGCCGGGTTCATGGCCACGCTGACACTGTCAGACGCGTTTTGCCACCTGCCGATCATGAGCGACGACAAGCCGGGAACCCACCGATTCGATGACCCCGAATCACAGTTGTCCGCAGAAGAAAAGGACAACGTGACCGCAAACCTGCCGCCACGGGCGGCGGTGTTGCACGAAACCATTCGCACTCAGGGCGAGGAAGAGTTAAAGCGGGTGGTTTCGGCGCTGTGGTGGTCGGCACTCGCAGCCGGTCTGTCCATGGGCTTTTCGATGGTCGCCAAGGGCGTGCTGCATGCCTACCTTCCGCCGGGTGGCATCAACCACCTGATCTCGAATTTGGGGTACAGCGTCGGCTTTCTGGTGGTGATCATCGCGCGCCAGCAGTTGTTCACCGAAAACACGCTGACCGCGGTCTTGCCGCTGATGACGCAGCCCACACAGGCCAAGCTGCTCAAACTGCTGCGCTTGTGGGGCGTGGTGCTGGTCGGAAACCTGGTCGGAGTCACGCTGTTCGCCGCCGGCGTGGCCTACGGCGATCTGTTTGGCGATCCGGTGCGCGCCTCCTTCGTCAGCCTGGGTGAAGAAGTCATGAAAAACACCGCCACGCAGATGTTCACCAAGGGCATCGTCGCCGGCTGGTTGATCGCGACGATGGTATGGCTGATTCCCGCCGTGCATGAATCCAAGATCGTCATCATCACGGTGATGACCTATCTGATCGGCGTGGCCAACTTCACGCACATCATCGCCGGTGCCACCGAGATCGCTTATCTGGTGTTCGTCGGCAATATCTCGGCCGCCGAAGGCATTTTCCGATTCGGTGTGCCGACCCTGCTCGGCAACATCGTCGGCGGTGCCTTCATTTTCGCGCTGATCAGCCATGCGCAGGTGCGGCGCGAAGTCTGATTGGCGGAGACACGACGGCAATCTCGCGTGAATCTTGCGAGGCCGGGCGAATGCCCGTTCGAATCGCACGATGAATCTGCCCCGCCTTGTGTCCTCGCCGGCTCTGGTCGCCATGCTCGTCGGTCTTATAAGCGGGGCTGCGATGGCAGCACCCGATGACACGGTGACCGTGAGATTCTTGGGCACTGGGGGGCCGGAGATTACTGTGGAGCGGCAGGGTATCGCGACCCTGATCGAGGCCGGCGGCGAGTCCTACCTGTTCGATACGGGCCGCGGTGTGTTGCAGCGTCTCTACGAGACGGGTGTAAATCCCAAGCGGATCGCATCTTCTATACGCATCTGCACAACGATCACATCGAAGGACTGCCGAACCTGTGGATGACTTCCTGGTTTCTGCTTGGCCGCACCCGCCCCTATGACATCTGGGGGCCGGAAGGCACTGCGAGGATGCTGGAGGGGATGCGAAAGATGTATGGCTTTGACGTAAGGCACCGCGCCAATGCTTTTAACGATGCCAGAGTCCTGATCAATCGCGTGCATGAAATCGAGGGCGAGTCGGTGGTGTTCGAAACTGCCGGAACCCGCATCACTGCGTTTCCGGTCGAACATGGTGACGGCAATCCGGCCTATGGTTATTGCCTTGAATACGGTTCCCGGAAGGTCGTGCTCTCGGGCGATACGACAGCGCACGAAAACCTGGTCAGGTACGCGAAGAATGCCGACCTATTGATACAGAACGTCATCGCGCTGCCGGTTGCGCTCGCCGCCAAGCCCGAGATGCGGGGCGTACTCGCCAAGTTGACTACGGTCGAGCAAGCTGCCCGAATCTTCAGCCGGGCGCAGCCTCGGTTCGCCGTTTACTCGCACATCGTCCTGAAGGAAATGTCCGGAGCGCAGGGCGCCTCATTTCTGGAATCGCAGACGCGCGCGCATGGCTACAAGGGTCCGCTGCTGGTGGCCGAGGATCGAATGTCGATCATCATCGACGAAAACATCGTCACGACACCGCCGCCGGACCTGGGGAGTTTGCCGGCGCTCGACCGGAAAGCCAGTTACTCCGAGTAGCGGCCAGTACGGTCCAGCGTTCGCTACCGCCGCCAGATTCGAGCCGATGGCATTACGAGGCGCCGACCCGGGCCCGCAGAAACGGCACGACCGCATCGCTGACGGCCTGCGGGTGATCGACGAAGGGCCAATGGCCGCTGTCGTCGAGCACCACCACCTCGCTGACATCGAAGACCTCGCGCTGACGTTCGGCCTGCGCCAACGGGATGTAGGGGTCACGGGCGCCCCACACCACCAGCGCCGGTCGCTTCAGCGGTGCCAGTTGCGCGGCGATGCCGTGGGACAGGCGCCCCGGGTCGCCGGTGGCGCGATACAGGCGCAGCACCGCGCGTCGCGTGCGCTTGTCGAAATCGTCGTACATCCGGTCGACGAAGGCGCGCGGCAGTCCGCGCGGATTGCCGTGACGCAGCAGGCGATGGAACGCGCCGCGCGTGGCAGTGGCCTGGAACAGTTCACCGAGCAGCGGTGTGCGCCAGATGCGCGCCAGGTAATGCCAGTGATAGTCGAGCAGTACGCCGGTGTTGATCAGCGTGAAGCTGGCAACCGCCTCCGGATGAGCGGCCGCCCAGGCCAAGCCCCAAGGGCCGCCGAAATCGTGCAGTACCAGATGCACGCGGCGGATTCCGAGCGTTTCCAGCAAGGCTTTGAGATGAGCGGCGTAACCCGGAACGGTGTAGTCGAAGTCCGCCGGTTTGGCGGCTTGGCCAAAGCCCGGCATGTCGGGTGCGAGCATGCGTGCGACACCGGGCAGGCCTGTCGCCACGTCGGCCGCCAGCCGTTCCCAGTCACGGCCCGAGCCGGGGTTGCCGTGCACGAATACCACGGCTTCCTCGGCCTGCGGCGGGCCGGCTTCCAGCAGCGGAGTATCGAGTCCGTTGATCTGAACAACGTGGCTGCGCAGGACGCTGTCGGACATGCCGTAGCCTCAGGCTGATTGAACGAATCGGCAGTGTACGGGACGCTGCCGCGCGCGGCTGTCTACTTCTGAACCCAGGCGCCGCTGTCGTTCTGATGCCACCAGCCGTCAGGTGCGTTGGCGATCCAGCGTTCGGCAAAGGTCTGGCGAATCTGCGCCTCCCATTGTGGCTGGCCGTTGGCTTGCGCGATCTGTCTGTAGAGCGCGATACGGTCGGCGTTCTCGTCGGCGATCAGGCTCTTGACCGCATTGCGCTGCGCCAGCGGCACGGCGTTCGGGTCGCGCAGCGCGATCAGCCCGTCGTTGGAGAAGCCGACCGCGCCCTGCTCGTAGAGCGGCCGCAGCTTCGGTGACCGAGACTCCAGCGAAGATTTGATCTTCTGGATTTCGGGCGAGGAAATGTCGAGATCGGCCTGTGCCTGGGCTGGTGGCACCACGAAGTTCAGGGCCGCCACCAGCAAGCCGTAGGGCAGTTCGATGGCCGATTGCGGCGGCGAGCTCAGAGGGACGTCCGACGAAGAGGCGGGTGCGGCGGGCTTGGCGCCAGCGCCGAGCACATCGCCAATGATGCGATCCGCAGCCTTTTCGGCGGCAGCGGCCGGGAAGTAGACGTTGATGGTGACGCAGGCGGCGAGCACCAGTACGCCCAGCAACGACAAGGAATGCCAGCGTTTCATGTGTGGAGTCCTCCCGGGCGTCTCCGAAGGCGTACGCCGCCCGCCGAGTATAGGCGGCGCGGCGATGAATGCGACTTGAACCCCACCTACTCGATGTCCGGTGCGTCGGCGGCCAGTGCCGCTTCGATCTGATGCAGCAGGCGGTCCCAGGCGACGCGCCGGTTGTGGCCGATCACGTCGATGCGCGGCAGCAGGCGTCCGCGCACGATGTAGAAACCATCGTCTTCGGCGGGTCCAACGCCGCCCATACGGCAGATGCCGTTGTCCAGCGAGCAGCGCCAACCGATCTCGGCGTAGGCGAAGTCATTGAAGAAGCCCAATACGCCGCGCGACAACAGGCCGGTCGGGCCGCCACCGATCGCGGAGATATGGTCGATCGCGCGCTGCGAGATGCGCCGTGTGTAGCCGCCGCCAGGGCTCGAATACAGATGCGCATCCATCGCCACCGGTCGCCAGTTGAGCAGGCGCAACCCGTCGACATCGCCATCGATGCGGCCTTCGATCCGACCGAACGAAAACGCCTGGGTCAGCAAGGCAAGGTCGATCTGTCGCAGGCTGATGCCGGCATCCACGCTGGGTACGACGCCGAAGGGATCGACCACACGCAAGCCGGACAGGGTCAGGCTGCCGTCAAAGGCCTGCGCCTGCAATTGTCCGTCCAGGGTCCAGATGTTGTTGTCCACGTTGAGGCCGGGCAGGCGGCCACCGAGGCGCCCCCGGAATTCGGGCCAGCCCAGCGCGCGACACAGCTGCTGCAGGTCGATCGGTTCCAGCTCGGCGTCCAGTTCCGCGGTCGGCGTCGTTGTATCGGCATGGCGCAAGGTGAACCGCCGCACCAGCAGTGCGCCGTCCAGCAAGGGCTGGCGCCAGGGTTCGAGCAGGCGAAGGCCGCGCGGTGTGGCGGCGAAGCTCAGGTGCGAGCGCTCGAACGGAATCTCTTGCACGCGGCCACCCGACCAGCTCAGCACCGACGGCGGTGCCTCGCCGTCGGCGTACCAGTGAACCTCGCCATCGAGATCCCTGAGTTCGATGCTCAGGCCCGGGTCCGCCAGGCTCAGGGCATGCAGCCTGGCGCTCAGTGACGCGAGGGCGCCCAAACTCAGGTTCAGGCGGGCTTCGGCGCGGCCCGTCAGCTGCAGCTGCTGCAGCGGCGTGCCGATCAGAAAGGGCTGCACGAATTGCGCAAAGACCGGTTCCAGGGTCTGCGCTTGGGCGCTCAGTACACCATTCCGCGGTCGCCCTGAGCGGTCGAGGACGCCGTCGAAGCGGGCATGCAGGGTCTGTTCCTGCCGCAGATCGGCACCCAGTTGCCAGCCGTTCCCGGTCTGGGTCGCTTCGAGTTCCAGCGCCAAGGGGGACGCGGGTAGATCCAGAAACACCGGCTCGACGTAGACCTGCCCAGTCGTCGTTTCCAGGTTCAGTTTCACGCGCCGCTCAGCGCCGTAGGTCGCCTCGCCGTCGAAACGCAGCCCCAGGCTGTCGCTGGCGAAGCGACCGCTGGCTTCGCTGAAACTCAGGGTCTCTACCGCGCCATCGAAATCGGCCGTCCATTCGGACCCTCGGGATTCGGCGTCGAGGTTCAGGCGCAGCTGTCCGTCGACCTGAAACGGCCGATCCAGATCCAGCAGCGTGGCGATACGCAGCAGCTCCGGCGCGGGCATGGCCGGCAGTTGCAATTGCGCTTCGGTGTGCTGCCCCTTCCGCGCCAAGCGCAGCCTGAAGCCGCCAAAGTTCGCTCCTGAGACATGCAGCCAGGCGTACTCGGCGGAGTGGAACTCGACACTCAGCTGTCCCGATACCTCACCGAAATCATGCAGGTGCAGCCTGAATTCGCCACGCTGGCAACTCACGCCCGAACCCATTCGCCATTGCCGGCAACGGATTCTCAGGTCTTTCACCTGCTGCCCCGCCACCTCGGCCTGACTTGCCTCCAGCACCAGGTCCTCGCCGTCCAGACTCATGGCGAGTTCCGATACCTGAAACATCGGATGTTCGATGCTGCGTATGCCCAGATCGATACGCGGCAGCGCGTGTGCCGGTGCGGCGAAGGCCGTGAGACTCAGCAGCAGTGCGTAAATCCGGAACATGTGGTGATAGTCGCATGTGATTCCCGAGTCCCGGGTAAACCCCAGGTTATGGCCCGAATGCTGGTCGGTAGCGGCAACAATCTGTTACAAGCACGGGCATTGCCGCGAGGCTGTGGGTGCGGCGACAGCAATAATTTCAGGGAGAGAACCGCATGATCAAGGGAGTGAGGGCACTCGCGGCCGCCAGTCTGATGGCCGCGCTTGGACTATCCACGATGAGCACTGCCAGTGCGGAGGATCGCACGGCGGCATCGACCAATACGCTGATTCCGGAGCAGTACATCGTCACGCTCAAGCCGGGCAGCAATGCCACCGGGCCGGTGCGGCAGACGGCTCAGGCACTGTTGGGCCGCGTCGGCGGCGGCCAGCTGCTGCAGGTCTATCAGCACAGCATCGACGGCTTCGCGGTGCGTCTGCCGGCAGTGGCCGCACGCGCGCTGGGCAACAGCCCGCTGGTCGCGCGTGTCGAGCAGGACCGTCGCATGGAGCTGTCCGCCACGCAGTTCGACGCCGGCTACAACATCGACCGGCTCGATCAGCCCACGCTACCGCTGGACGACACCTACAGCTATGCCAGTGCGGGTTTAGGGGTGAACGTCTATGTGATCGACACCGGTCTCAACGCATCCCACGTCGATTTCGCCGGCCGCGTCGCCAGTGGTCGCAACTTCGCGGCCAACAGCGCCGGCGGGCTGCTGTGTCTGTTGCTGGGCCGTAATTGCCCGACGCCGGACCCGGTCAACACCGATGACTGCAACGGTCACGGCACACATGTTTCCGGCACGGCCATGGGCACCACCTACGGCGTGGCCAAGGGCGCCACCGTGGTACCGGTACGCGTGTTCGGTTGCGGCAACTCAAGCTCCACCTCCACGATCATCGCCGGTGTCGACTGGGTGGCGGGCAACGCGAGCCTGCCGGCCGTGGCCAATATGTCGCTCGGCGGCGGTGTCTCGGCCACGCTCGACGATGCCGTCAGCAACCTGATCGCCCAGGGCGTGACCGTGGTGATGGCGGCCGGCAACGAGGACGCCGATGCCTGCGGCAGCTCGCCGGGCCGTGTCACCGCCGGCATCACCGTCGCTGCGACCGACGCCAGCGATACTCGCGCCAGCTACTCCAACTTCGGCAGCTGCGTGGATCTGTTCGCGCCGGGTTCCAACGTGGTGTCGGCGAGCAACACCGACGACACCGGCACCAACACCTACAGCGGAACCTCCATGGCGAGTCCGCTGGTCGCCGGTGCGGCGGCGCGCTATCTGTCGACCGCGCCCGGCGCGAGCCCGGCCCAGGTCGAGAGCTTCCTCGAAGGCAGCGCCAGTGCCGGTCTGGTCGCGGACCCGGCGAGTTCGCCGAACTTGTTGATCTATCTGCCGCCCAGCCTCTGATCCGGGGCCAGCAGCAAACAGCGGTATCGAAGCGGGACGGGGGCTGACTCCGTCCCGCTTTGCGTTGCGCGCGCGTCGCTTCCAGAGCGACACTTCCCGGGTTCATGGCCATCGCGCCAAAGCCACAATTCCGGGAACCCCATGTTCAGAACCGCCTGCCTGTTTGCCGGCCTCATGCTGGCCGCACCTGCCGTGAGCACGGCCCAGAGCTTCGACTACCCGAACGCACGGCAGGGCACGGTCGTCGACGACTATTTCGGTACCCGCGTCGCCGATCCCTATCGCTGGCTCGAAGACGTCGACTCGCCGCAGACGCGCGCCTGGGTCGAGGCCGAGAACGCCATTTCAAAACCCTTGCTGGCGAAGCTTCCGGCGCGGCCCGCGTTCGAAAGGCGCATGACCGAATTGTGGAACTACGAACGCAGCGGTACGCCGTTCACGCGCGCGGGCAAGCGTTTCTATCTCAGGAATGACGGCCTGCAGAACCAGTCCGTGCTCTACGTCGAGAGTCCGATCGGCGCCACGCCGCGCGTGCTGCTCGATCCGAACACGCTGTCGACCGACGGCACGGTCGCGTTGGCCGGAACCGTGGTGTCACCGGATGGACGCTGGCTGGCCTATGGTCTGCAACGCTCCGGTTCCGACTGGGTGGAGTTCCGCTTCCGCGACATCGCCAGCGGTGAGGACCGCGCGGACACGCTCAAGCGCATGAAGTTCTCCGAGGTGTCGTGGACGCATGACAGTGCCGGCGTGTTCTATTCGCGCTATCCGGCACCACCGGCCGGCGCCGATCCCGGCACCTTCGACGACCTTGCCAACCAGAAGCTCTACTACCACAGACTCGGTGAGGACCAGACCAAGGATCGCTTGATCTATGAACGCCCCGAGCAGCCGAGGCTCGGCTTTGCCGGCGAGGTTACCGCCGATGGTCGCTGGCTGGTGGTTTCGGTCTGGGAGGGCACCAGCCAGAACCTGCTGTATGCCAAGGACCTGAAGACGCCGGATGCGCCGGTGTTCGACAGACCCTTGATCAGGCTGGTCGACGAGTTCCGCGCCGATTTCCTGCTGATCGGAAGTCAGGATTCGAGGCTGTTCGTGCTGAGCAATGACGGCGCCGAGCGCAAGCGCGTGATCGCCTTCGAGCCTCTGAAGAACGCCACCGCCGAGGTCGTCATCCCCGAAGGCCCGGACACCATCGACACCGTGACGCGGGCCGGTGACGAACTGATCGTGCTGGCGATGCACGACGCAACGCACCGGCTGCGCCGCTATGGGCTCGATGGCGAGGCGCTCGGTGAGATCGGACTGCCGGGCCTGGGGTCGGTCACCGAAGTCGAGGGCGAAGCCGGTCAATCCACGCTGTACTACGGCTTCGAGTCGTTCCTGCAACCGACCACCCAGTACGTCTACGACCTTGATCGCGGGAAAGGCTCGGTGTTTTTCGCACCGCAGCTTGCCTATGACCCCGACGACTACGTAACCGAGCAGGTGTTCTACCGCTCCGCCGACGGTACCCGTGTGCCGATGTTCATCAGCCACCGAAAAGGGCTGTCACGCGAGCAGACGCACAGAACCTATCTTTATGCTTACGGTGGATTCGATCTCGCGCAGACACCGTCGTTCCAGGTTGAACGTCTGGTCTGGATGGAACGCGGCGGCATCTTCGCGCTGGCGAACCTGCGCGGTGGCGGCGAGTACGGTGAAGCCTGGCACCGCGCCGGCACGCTGCAGAACAAGCAGAACGTGTTCGATGACTTCATCGCGGCGGGGCGCTATCTGGTGGCGCAGCGCTGGACCACACCGCGCCAGCTCGGCATCAACGGCCGTTCCAATGGCGGCCTGCTGATCGGCGCCTGCGTCAATCAGGCACCCGGCCTGTTCGCGGCAGCGGTCCCGACCGTCGGCGTGATGGACATGCTGCGCTTCCAGAAATTCACGATCGGCTGGGCCTGGGTCAGCGACTACGGCTCCAGCGACGATGCCGAGATGTTCCCATCCTTGCGTGCCATCTCACCGGTGCACAACGTGAACCCTGACGCGGACTACCCGGCCGTGCTCGTCACCACCGGTGATCACGACGATCGCGTGGTGCCAGGACATTCGTTCAAGTACACGGCCGCCATGCAGGCCGCGGCGCAGGGCGATGCGCGACCCGTGATCATCCGCATCGATACCAAGGCCGGTCACGGCGGCGGCAAACCGGTGGCCAAGAAGATCGAGGAGTCCGCCGACATCTATGCCTTCCTGTGGCATTACACGGGACTTTGACGGCGTACCGCCACGGTGCCCTGAGCCGAGCGGCGGCGTGGCATGATGCATCTTGACGGTTAGACGAAACTCGGGCGGCATCGCTACCATGCGGCGGCGTTGACCGGCCGGCGCGATGGGGATCAAGGGAGATGTATGTCGTTGCATAATCGAAGGCTTAGCGGCGCCTTGCTGGCGACACTTGCACTGGGCGCCTGTGCGAGCGACCGTTACATCAGCGAGGACGACGCCTATCTGCGCGAAGCCACGATTCCGGCACCGTATGTGACGACGGCCCGTACCGCGCAGCCGCCGCCCAGCCCAGCTTTCGAATTCGAGAATCGGCGGGCTGCGATTCTGGATACGCCGACCTTCCGCAAGCAGACCAATGCGGAGATCGAACAACAGCGCACCGCCGAGCGCCTGGCGATGTACCAGCGCAGCGCCACGCTCGACAGCGGCAATGCCCGTTACGCGAGCAGCGACACCGGCTACGCCAGCACGGCTGATTCGACCGCTTCGACCGGTGGCTATTCGAGCTGGAACACGGTGGCCACCACCACCAACTCAAGCAACTATTCGAGCTGGCAGACAGTCGATTCCGGAGTGCTGTATTCGGATGCTTCGGTGGAACCGACGCGCTACGTCGAGACCTCGGTGACGCCGTATACCGATGCCAGCATGGTTGCCACCAGTCCGTCGATTCCGCCGATGCCGGCGGCGCGCGCCGGTGAGTGCTATGCGCTGGTGCGCACACCCGAGCGCTACCAGACCGTGAGGCGCGACTACGTGTCACAGCCCGCGTACGAACGCTATGAAGTGGTTCCGCCGCAGTACACCAGCGGAACACGCAGCTTCACCACCCAGGAAGCCTACGAACGGCTGGAAGTGATCCCGGCCACGTTCAAGACCGTGACCGAGCAGGTCCTGGTGCGTCCGGCCTCGACGCGCTATGTGACCACCGAACCGGTCTACGAAACCCAGAACGAACGCATCATGATCGCGCCGGCGCGGCAGGTATGGAAGCCGGGGCGTGGGCCGATCGAGCGGCAGGATTACGGCACCGGGCAGATTTACTGCCTGGTCGAGGAACCGGCCCAGTACAGCACGGTGACGCGGCGCGTGATGCGGCGCACGCCGGAGGTCCGCCAGGTCGAGATTCCCGCGGAGTACCGCACGGTGACTCGGCGCGTGATCGATCGGCCGGCACAGGTCCGGCGGGTCGCCGTCGCACCGCAGACCTCGCAGATGACCGTGCAGGAGCTCAGCTCACCCGGTCAGGTGCGGCGCGTGCAAGTGCCGCAGCAGACATCGAGCATGCCGGTCAAGCAACTGGTGTCGGCTTCGCAGCTCGAATGGCGGCCGGTATTGTGCGAGACCAACATGAGCCCGGGCACGATCCAGCGCCTGCAGCGTGCGCTCAAGAGTGCCGGGCACGATCCGGGTCCGATTGACGGCAAGGTGGGTCCACGCACGATGGCGGCGGTGAACGCCTATCAGCGTAGCCACAAGCTGCCGGTCGATGCCTACCTGAACCTCGATACCCTGCGCGCGCTCGGCGTCGCCAACTGAGGGGCACCGCTCGCCACCGGTCAGCTTTCGAAGCGCTCGCGCAGCTCTTCGATGCGGGCCCGATTGACCCCGAAATCCGAATAGCCCAGGCGCGCGGCCGAACGCAATTGGACGGTGCCTTCGTCGGGCATGACATAGAACTCCACGTCATCGACGAAGCCGAGCAGCCTTGATTCGAACTCGGCGTGCAGATACCGCTCGTCCGCCGTGACCACCGTGGCGCGCGGCCAGCTCTCGACGATCTGCCGCAAGCGCGGAATCACCGCCAGCGGATCGCCGACGAACCGGAACGGATGGACGTGCTGCGGATTGTCTTCGATCGAACTGCCTTCTCCGGCACCCGAGAGGCTGCTGACACAATTCGGCTTGTTGGGGCATGGCGCGAGGCGACCCTCACGCACGCCGAGATTCTTGGGACGTTTTCCTGATAGTTTCATGGTGTCTACCCCCTTCCGGCGGACGATTCGCCGCTGATCGACGATCAGGCGGCCTGTCCTTGTTCTTCCACAAACCGCACACCCTTCATCTGGGATTCGAGTATCGCGGCACGCAGCACCTCGATCGCCTTGGTCCTCGGAAACGTCTTGCGCCAGATCAAGGCGATGCGGCGTGATGGTGCCGGCGGCGCGAACGGCTTGGCGACCAGCAGGCTCGGCTCCTGCGGTCGGTTTTCGATCGATGACTGCGGCAGCACGGTGATGCCCAGGCCGCTGGCCACCATGTGTCGGATCGTCTCCAGGCTCGACCCGGTCTGCGGCTTGGGGCCGTCACCATCGGCGTCGACACACTTGGGACAGGCTTCGAGCACCTGATCGCGAAAGCAGTGACCGGGCCCGAGCAGGAGCAGAGGCTCCTCGCTCATGCGTCGCGCGGTGATCGATTGCTCCTCGGTCCAGTGATGGTCCGGTGGCAGCAAGACCACGAAATCCTCGTCATACAGCGGCCAGGATTGCAGGCCGTTCATGTCGATCGGCAGCGCCAGAATGGCCACGTCGAGCTCGTTGTTGCGCAGTTGTTCCAGTAGCACCGAGGTGAAGTTTTCCTCAATGACCAAGGGCATCATCGGCGCATTTCGGCGCAGGATCGGGATCAGATACGGCAGCAGATAGGGACCTACGGTGTAGATCGCGCCGAACCGCAGCGGCCCGACCAGTTCGTCACGCCCTTCCTTGGCGAGGTCTCCGACCAGCGCGGCCTCGGCCAGCACCCGCTTGGCCTGCCCGATGATGCGCACGCCGACCGGGGTCGGCCGCGCCTCGCCGCGATTGCGCTCGAACAGCATCACGCCAAGTTCGTCCTCGAGTTTCTTGAGGGCCACCGACAGGGTTGGCTGCGAAACGAATGAACGCTCGGCGGCACGGCCGAAGTGCCGTTCCTTGTCGAGATTCACCAGATAGCGAAGTTCAGTCAATGTCATGTGTTCAATGTATCAGAACTATACAAACAGCCCTTATAGATAGTTCTACCTTATCGAACGCCGACTGTCGGCCGGATGAATATGCTTCAGACCCAGTCGCGAACCTTGAGGAACCTCTCCAGCAGTTCGGCTTCGGGCGAAGCCGGGGCCGGTTCGTGGCGGTAGCGCCAGGCGACTTGCGGCGGCATCGACATCAGTATCGATTCGGTGCGACCGCCACTTTGCAGGCCGAACAGGGTGCCGCGGTCCCAGACCAGATTGAATTCCACGTAGCGGCCGCGTCGCAAGGCCTGCCACTCGCGTTCACGCTCGCCGTACGGCAGGGCGGCGCGGCGCTCGACGATCGGAACATAGGCCGGCAGGAAATGATCGCCGACGCTGCGCATCAGGCCGAAGGCCTGATCGAATCCGCCCTCCTGCCAGTCGTCGAAGAACAGGCCGCCGACACCGCGCGGCTCGTTCCGGTGCTTGAGGTGGAAGTAGTCGTCACACCAGGACTTGAGCCGTGGATGCACATGTTCGCCAAACGGCGCGCAGGCGGCCTGTGCCTGCCGGTGCCAGTGACGTACGTCGTCCTCGAATCCGTAGTACGGCGTCAGATCGAAGCCGCCGCCGAACCACCACACCGGGTCCTCGCCCGGCTTTTCGGCAATGAAGAAACGCACATTGGCATGGGCTGTGGGCACATAGGGGTTGCGCGGGTGGATCACCAGCGAAACGCCCATCGCACGAAATCCGCGACCGGCCAGCTCGGGGCGCGCCGCACTGGCCGATGGCGGCAGGTGCGAGCCATATACATCCGAAAAGCCGACACCGGCGCGCTCGAACACGGCGCCGTCCGAGAGGATGCGGCTTACGCCGCCGCCGCCTTCGTCGCGTTGCCAGGGGTCCGCCACGAAGCGCGCCTCGCCGTCCAGTCGCTCCAGTTCGTGGCAGATCCGGTCCTGCAGTCCGCGCAGATAGGATTCGACGGCGCGGGCGTCGGTCACATCGCTCATACGGTCGTGGATCTCCGGCTTTACCGCCGCAGCATGAATCCGCTGCGCACGTCGCGGATCGGCGTGGGGCCCTCAAGACCTCCCAGCGGGCCGGGTACCAGGCCATCGATTTCGGAGCGTAGCTGCAGGCGCACCCGCGTCGCGCTCAGGGCCGGATCGCGGCCGGCACGATTGGCGCTGGTCGATACGATGGCGCCGCCGAAGTAGTGGCACAGCGCGCGCACTACCGGGTGGTCGCTGATGCGTACGGCAATGGTGTCGTGGTCGCCGCTGAGCCACAGCGGGCAGTCGTCGGCGCAGGGAAACAGCCAGGTCACCGGACCCGGCCAGGTGGTCGCGGCGCGCCGGATCGCGGAATTCGACGGCAGCGTGATCCAGGGCATCAACTGGTCGAAGTCGTTCGCGACCAGGATCAGGCCCTTTTCCCAGGGCCGGTTCTTGATCATCAGGATGCGCTCGCATGCGAGCGCATTGTCAGGGTCGCAACCCAGACCCCAGACGCCTTCGGTGGGATAGGCGATGACGCCGCCGCGCCGCAGTACCCGCGCGGCGCGCTGCGGCGACAGCCGCGGCGACTGGCGCGTGTAGTGACGCGCCGCGAGCGAAGCACTGGATTCGGAGAATTCGCTCAAGAGCCGGTGGCCTTACACGGTTTGGGTATCGGCAGGCAGTGTAACCGCGCTTCGGTCCGCCAGCCCACCGCCGCGGCGCGGCCGCAACCGCGCCGGATCAGCCAGCCGCCTTTTTGACAGCTGCTTTCTTGGCTGCGCGCTTCTTGGCCGGTGCCTTTTTCGCAGCCGCCTTCTTGGCGACTTTCTTCGCTGCGGTCTTTTTGGCGCTTTTCTTCGCGCCCTTCTTGGCCGGCGCCTGCTCGGCGAGCAGCTCCTCGCAGCGCGCCAGGCTCAGCGATTCGGGTTCTTCGCCACGCGGAATCTTGCCGCGACGCGAACCGTCGGTGATGTAGGGTCCGAAACGGCCCTTGATGATCCGCACTTCGCTGGCGGCGAAGGTCTTGATCGTGGCCGCTTCCAGCGCGGCGAGCTTGGCTTCGTAGAGTTCCAGCGCGCGCGGCAGTTCGATCGTGTAGGGATCGTCGTCCTTCTTCATCGAGACGAAGGTCTTGCCGATGCGCACGTAGGGGCCGAAGCGGCCGATGTTGGCCTGGACCTCGGCGCCGTCGGCGGTCTCGCCGAGCGTGCGCGGCAGTTCGAACAGGGCCAGCGCGGAATCCAGCGTGATCGTGTCGATGCGCTGGTTGGCGCGCAGGCTGGCGAAGCGCGGCTTGTCCTCGTCGTCCTTGGTGCCGATCTGCACGAATGGCCCGTAGCGGCCCAGGCGTGCCGTGACGGGCTTGCCGGATTCGGGATCGGTACCCAGTTCGCGCGTTTCCGCCACGTCCTGGCGCTTGAGTTCCTGCTTCAGGTCGACCGTGGGCTTGAAGTCACCCCAGAATTCCTCGAGCAGCGGCACCCATTCCTTTTCGCCGCGCGACACCGCGTCGAGATTGTCCTCGAGCTTGGCGGTGAAGTCGTAGTCCACGTAGCGCGTGAAATGCTCGGTCAGAAAGCGGTTGACGATCATGCCGACGTCGGTCGGCGTGAAGGCCTTGCCCTCGAGCCGCACGTAGTCGCGCGACTGCAGCGTGGAGATGATCGTGGCGTAGGTCGACGGCCGGCCGATGTCGTACTCCTCGAGCGTCTTGACCAGACTCGCTTCGGTGAAGCGCGGTGGCGGCTCGGTGAAATGCTGGTCGGGGATCACGTCGAGCAGATTGACGGTCTCGCCCTGGACCAGCACCGGCAGGCGCTTCTCGTCGTCCTCGTCGTCCGGCTGATCCTTGCCGTCGGTATAGACCGCGATGAAGCCGGGCTCCACCAACACCGAACCATTGGCGCGGAAGGCATGATCCGGTCCCGCGCGCAGCTCGGCGGTGACGGTGTCGTACACCGCCTGCGTCATCTGGCTGGCGACGGCACGCTTCCAGATCAGCTCGTAGAGGCGAGCCTGATCCGGCGGCAGCGCGCGCGCGATGTGCTCCGGCAGACGCGAGGCCGCCGTGGGACGGATCGCCTCATGCGCTTCCTGCGCGTTCTTGGACTTCGCCTTGAAATGACGTGGCTCGGGCGGAACCGAGCCGGCGCCGTATTTGCCGGCGATGGTCTCGCGTATCTCCTGCAGGGCGTCCTGGGCCAGATTCACCGAGTCGGTACGCATATAGGTAATCAGGCCGACCGTCTCGCCGTCGATCTCGGTACCTTCGTAGAGTTGCTGCGCGGCGCGCATGGTGCGCTGCGCGGTGAAGCCGAGCTTGCGGTTGGCTTCCTGCTGAAGCGTGGACGTCGTGAACGGCGGCGAGGGATTGCGGCGCCGCTGCTTCTTGTCGACCTTGGCGACCAGCAGCTTGCCGTCGGCCGCCTTGAGCAGTGCACTCTTGGCGCCCATCGCGCCGACCACCGAGGTGATCGTGAACTGCTCGACCTTGCGCGTCGAATATTCGACCAGACGCGCCGAGAACTTCTGGCCGCCCTTGTCGACGCGCGCCTCCACGGTCCAGTACTCGCGCGGAATGAAGGCCTTGATCTCTTCTTCGCGTTCGCAGATCAGGCGTAGCGCCGGGCTCTGCACGCGGCCGGCCGACAGGCCGGGCGAGACCTTGCGCCACAGCAGCGGCGACAGATTGAAGCCCACCAGATAGTCGAGTGCGCGCCGCGCCTGCTGCGCATTGACCATGGGGCTCGCGATTTCGCGCGGTTCGGCGATGGCCTTCTGCACTTCGCGCTTGGTGATCTCGTAGAACACTACGCGTTTGACCGGCTTGTCCTTGAGCAGCTTCTTTTCATGCAAGAGCTCGACCAGGTGCCAGGCGATGGCCTCGCCTTCGCGATCAGGGTCGGTTGCGAGAATCAGGGTGTCGGCACTCTTCAGCGCCTGACTGATGGCGCGGACATGTTTCTCGTTGCGATCAATGACCTGGTACTTCATCGCGAAGCCGTGCTCGGTGTCGACGGCGCCGTCCTTGGGCACGAGATCGCGCACATGGCCGTAGGAGGCCAGGACTTCGTAGTCGCTGCCGAGATATTTCTTGATCGTCTTCGCCTTGGCTGGCGATTCGACGATGACCAGGTTCTTGCTCATTCGCCCGCGGAGTGCGTAGAAAAAAAATGTCTAGGGCGCGAGCTTATACGGGCCGCGGTCAGGGTTTGTCCAGTGCGCCACCCGGCGCGGACCTTCGCATGACCGGTACCGGCGGCCCCAGACAGTTGCCGGGCAGCCGCCGGAGTCAGTGCAGGAAATCGCCGTCGTAGTAGACCATTTCCTCGACCTGGGCGGCCGCGTCCTCGGCGCCGGGCTCGTTGATGAGCACCAGCAGCACCACCCATTTGACGCGTTCCAGGTCGATGTCGTCCTCGATCTGCAGCAGACGGTCGATGACCAGTTCGCGCGTCAGCCCGGTGAGTATGCCGAGCTGCTCCAGATACAGCACGAAGCCGCGACATTCGCGCGACAGACGGGCCTGCTCGGAGCGGGCATAGATGCGGATGGCGCCGGGCGCGCCGGTGATCGAGAGATTGCGGCGCTGCTCGGCGAGTCCGTCGAGCCAGCGGAACGCGTGGTCGACTTCGTCTTCGGGAAACCCGGCGCCGACCAGCTCCACGCGCAAGGTCTCGTGATTGGTTTCGTCGGAGAACTCACCGTCCATATAGTTCTCGAACAGATACATCAGCACATCGAGGACGCTTTCTTTCATGGGCGTATTGTGCAGTGAAAACCCGCCGACGTCAGTGCATCGAGGTTCGGCCGGTACAACCTGGAAGAGTGCATGGGTTCCGCTCGCCACGAGGCGATTGAAACTTTAGCCCGATTTCAGCCGAATGAACGCGCCGCCCGGTTGGCTGGCCGCGAATCCCGCAAGTTCCAGATCCAGCAACACCGCCGACAAGGACGCCACGTCCAGGCCCGATCGGTCGACCAGCGTATCGAACGCTGTCGGTGCGTCGTCGATCACCTTGAGAACACGACGCTGTGCTGCAGTCAGCGCTGCTGCGGACGATGGGGCGGTGTTCCTGACGACTCGCCGTTCGCCGAGCTGCGATGCCAGTTCATCAAGCAAATCCTGCGCCGTTTCCACCAGTTTGGCGCCCTGCCGGATCAATGAGTGGCAACCGCGCGCCATCGGGTTGTGGATCGAACCGGGAATTGCGAACACCTCGCGCCCCTGCTCGGCCGCCAGCCGCGCCGTGATCAGCGAGCCGCTGCGCGTCGCCGCTTCGACCACCAACACACCGAGCGACAAACCCGACAGAATGCGGTTGCGTCGCGGGAAATGCTCCGGCAGCGCGGGTGTGCCGGGTGCGAATTCCGACACCAGGCATCCGTCTTCGACGATGCGATGCGCCAATCCGCGATGCCGCGCCGGATAGACGCGATCCAGACCGGTGCCGCAGATCGCGATCGTGCTGCCGCCACCATCGAGCGCACCCTGATGGGCCGCGCCATCGATACCCAGAGCCAAGCCGCTGGTAATGACCAAGCCGTGGCGTACGAGTTCGGCCGCGAAGGCGCGTGCATTCTCCAAGCCCTGCGCGGTCGCGGTACGGCTGCCGACGATGGCCAGCTGCGGGCGTGACAGGGTACTGGCCTCACCCTGGCAGAACAGCGCCAGCGGCGCGCGCGCGATTTCGACCAGACGCGCCGGATAGTCCGGATCATCGATCGTCAGCAGTCGGCGATTGCTGGCGCCATGCAGCCATTCCAGGCTGGCCTCGATCTGCGCCGGGTCCGGCTGTTTCAGCGGTGCGTGCTGGGCTTCGGCAATGCCGGCGGCGCGCCAGGCGCGCGGACCGGCCGCCAGGGCGGCCTCGGCGGAATCGTGCGCGTGCAGCAATCTCAGGCCGGCGGCCGGACCGACACCGGGCGCCTGCAGCAGCGTCAGCCAGGCGCGTTGCTGGTCCGGTGTCACGAGCGACTCAGCGCGCGGCGCCGTGCGGCTTGTCGACCTTGTCGAGCACGTGCAGCGGCCGCTCAGCGGTCATGACCAGTCCGTAGGACAGACGGGCATCAGCCTTGAAAATCATCAGGTTGCCGGCGTAGAGGTCCGGCAGTTGCACGCGCGAGGCCGGGTCGTAGGGGTCCTTGACGTTGCGCCCGCGCTGGAAGATCGACAGCACATGGCCGGGCTCCAGGCCTTGGTCGGTGCCGCGATTGATCGCCACGATCTGGTACTGGCCGATCTGCGAGACGCCGTCGAACACCGAAATGATGGTGCCGCCGAGCTCGGCATCCGGAGAATGCGGATAGAAATTCGAGGCGAACAGTTCCAGCTCGCGCGGCAGCAGGCGATTGCCGATGCGCGTCTCGCGATAGCTGCTGACCAGCTCGGCAGTGCTCGGTGAACCGTAGTCGCGGACTTCGGCCTCGGCCGTGGGAATCGCCTCGTAGCCCAGGATGTCGCCGGTTTCCGGGTCGCGATAGGCATCGCCAACGTTGACCACCGAATACGTGTAGCTTTCGTCGCGCGGCAGGTTTTTCACGTAGAAGCCGTCGCCGGCACCTGCAATCAGGCGCGAATCCAGAAACGCCAGCACATACGGTGCGGCGTTGAGTTCCTCCAGCGAAACGATGCGCGGGCCACGCAGGAAGTCACGAATCGCCTCCAAGGGAATCGCCGGTATCGCATCGCCGAGCCCGCTTTCGCGAATCTGCGGGGACAGACGTTCGATCGCAACGCCGGATTCACGCATCAGTTGCGGATGTCCGTCGACCCAGGCGATCGTCAGCACATCACCGGGATAGATCAGATGCGGGTTGCTGACCTGGCCATTGACGTACCACAGTTCCGGCCATTGCCAGGCGTCCTGCAGGAAATATCGGGAGATATCCCAGAGCGTGTCGCCCTTCTTGACCACGTAGCGGCCCGCTCCGCTTTCGCGCAGGCGGACCGTTTCGCGCATTGGCGCAGCCGCTGGAGTCGCTGTCATCGGCGCCGGATCGCTCGCCGGAGGAGCCATCGGCAACGGCGCTGGCGGCGCCACCGGCTGCGTCGCGCAGCCGCCCAGCGCCGCGCCCAGCAGGATGCCCGCCGCGAACCGACCCGGCCGCAACGGCCCGTCACCGGCGAACCCGCTATACTTGCGCATTGATGCCACCCCCTCAGGCTTTCGCCCTGGATTCTGTCATAAATCCCTGCGGCGGCACATGCTTGGCGGTGGCAGTTGCTGTCGACTCTAGCCGTCGACGTCGACTCGGGAATAAGCCGAAGAGCTTGCTGACATGGCCTTGATGACGATCCTCCACCACCCGGACGCACGCCTGCGCGAAAAGGCGCGGCCCGTCGAACAGTTCGACGGCAAGCTGCAGCGCCTGATCGACGACATGTTCGAAACCATGTACGACGCGCCCGGCGTGGGTCTCGCCGCCACCCAGGTCGGCATCGCCTTGCGGCTCGCGGTGATGGATTGTGCGCGCGAAGACGGTCAGAGCGAACCGATGGTGATGATCAACCCGGAAATTCTGGAACCGCTGGGCCTGGAAACCATGGACGAAGGCTGTCTGTCGGTGCCTGGTTTCAGTGACAAGGTGCAGCGCTACAACCGACTGCGTCTCAAGGCCCTGGACCGCGAGGGCAATCCCTACGAGATCGAAGCCGAAGGCCTACTCGCCCAGTGCGTGCAGCACGAGATCGACCATCTCGACGGCAAGCTCTATATCGACTATCTCTCGGCGCTCAAGCGCGAGCGCATCAAGAAGAAGCTCGAAAAGGCGGCGGCGCGGGTGTGAGCCGGGTCATTCAACGGCTAGGACTATTGATCTCGCGCAAAGACGCGAAGGTGCGAAGAACGGCACAACACGAAGAACAGCGTCTTATTTCTTTGCGCCTTTGCGTCTTTGCGCGGAACTCGCCGTTGTCGTCCACACATCGATGAGACTCGTCTTCGCCGGTACCCCTGAATTCTCGGTGATTGCACTCGATGCGCTGCACGCGGCGGGGCATGACATCCTGGCGGTCTACACCCAGCCCGACCGGCCCTCCGGACGCGGCCGCAAGCTCAGCGCTTCGGCGGTGGGGCAGCGCGCTGAGACGCTGGGACTTGAGGTGCGCAAGCCGCCACGCTTCACGCCCGAGGCGGTCGACGAACTGGCCGCGCTCGCGCCCGAACTGATGGTGGTGGTGGCCTACGGCCTGATCCTGCCGCAGGCGGTGCTCGATGTTCCGGTGCACGGCTGCTTCAACATTCATGCCTCGTTGCTGCCGCGCTGGCGCGGCGCGGCGCCGATCCAGCGCGCGATTTTGGCCGGTGACCGCGAATCCGGCGTCACCATCATGCAGATGGACGCGGGGCTCGATACCGGCCCGATGCTGCTGCGCGAAGCGCTGCCGATCGACGAGGCCATGAACAGCGGCGAACTCCATGACAGGCTCGCCGTGCTCGGCGCGCGGCTGATCGTCGAAGCCGTGCAGCAGTGCGCCGAGGCCAGCTTGCATCCTCGACCGCAGCCCGCGGACGGCGCGACCTACGCCCGCAAGCTCAGCAAGGAGGAAGCCCGGCTCGACTGGACCCAGCCGGCGCAGATCCTGGCGCGCTCGGTACGGGCCTACAACCCCGCACCGATGGCCTGGACCGAACTGGACGGCGAACGTGTGCGCATTCTCGAAGCGAGGCCCTTGAGCCTGCCGGGCTCGACCGAGCCCGGCAGCGTGCTGGCCTCCGACGGTCAGGGCATTCACGTCGCCACCGGCGACGGTGTGCTCAGCCTGCAACGCCTGCAATGGCCCGGCGGCAAGCCGCTGGCGGCGATCGATGCGGTGCGCGGCCGCGCCTTGGACGGTCTGCGCTTTTCCTGAGCAGGTTTCAGCTCGGCGGTTGCAAGGCTTCGACCGGCACGACCGGCACCACCAGGCTCGAGGGATGCGCGGCGTCGTTGTAGATCGTCAGCGTACCCAGCAACTGGTCAAGCAAGTCCGTGACCGGCGGCAGGCCATGCGGGAAGTCGCTGGCACCGACCGCGATGCGCAGGCTGTGCCCGGCTTTGATCACGAAGCTGCTCGGAAACACCTCGATGTGAACCGGCGTGGCCTCGCGCGGGGTCAGCGGCATCACCGAGTCCTCGGTGTACGGATGCCAGGGCTGGATCGATTCCGAATCGAGCCGTCGCGTGCGGCTGTCGTCGAGTTGGCGCAGTGAGGCAGTGATGATGCCGTTGCTGAGTTCGGTGGACCGTCCCTGTTCGTCGACATCGGTGATGCGCACGGCCACGCTGGCGTCGGCGGTGAGGCTCGAGATCCAAAGATCGGCCTCGATCGGTCCGTTGACGTAGTAGTCCTGCGTCATCGGTTCGGTGGTGTAGCTGATCGCGCCCAGCAGCGGCAGTTCGTTGATGCCATTGGCGCCACTGAAACACGGCAGCGGCACCAGGCCCAGCACGCCGGCGGTCCACTGCGCACTGCTGACCGAGCAGATGCCCTGGATCGGGATCTGCAGGGTCACGCGTTCGGATTCGTCCTGGGCCGGAGGCTCTGCGCTGAGACTGGCATCGCCCCGCAGATACCAGCGTTCGGCCGTGGCCGCCGGGTGTGGCCAGTCACCGGCGATGAAATAGTGCTCCTCACCGTAGACGTACTGGGTCACGGCCGGCACGTCCTCGGCACCGTTGTCGATGTCGCGCAGATACCGGTCGAACCACATCAGCGCGATGTGGTTCAGATCCGGCACGCCATCGGCGGGCAGACCGGCCCCGAAGGAGGCGTCGATGTGCGTCCAGGGCCCGACCAGCAGCTTGGCCGTGGTGTTCCTGCTGATCGTTTCGTAGAGCATCGGTTCGCCGCGCTGGAACAGGTCGTGCAGGCCGCCGACGATGAAGGTCGGCACTTCGATTTTGTCGGCGACTTCGATCGGTGAGCGGGTTCGCCAGAATTCGCTGTCGTAGTTCTGGCCGCTCAAGCCGAGTGTCGCGTTCAGCACTACCGGGATGTCATAGCTGAGCGTGCCCAGGACATGGTCGATCAGTGCAGTGAGCTCTTCGGGCGAGGCCTGCGCCGGAACCAGCCCGAGTCCGGTCACCAGTCCGATCCACAGCGGAATGAATCCGACGTTGACCTGCCCGCCGCTGAAAACGATGTCGCGATAGGCGTCGGCCATCGGCACGATCGCGAAGATCGCCTTGTGTGACGGATGCCGCCAGGCGCCGGTGTAGATCTGGGTGATGCCCATGAACGAGGGTCCCCAGGTCCCGACCGCGCCGTTGCTCCAGGGCTGCTGCGCGATCCAGTCCATCACTTCCTTGTAGTCGAGCTGTTCGCGTTCGCTGAATATTTCCCAGGTGCCCTGGGACGTGCCCGTGCCGCGCACGTCCACCGCCACATGCGCGTAGCCGTGCTCCACGAGGAAGCTGTTGAACGCGAACCCGTCCACGAAGCCCGAGGCGCTCTTGTTATAGCCGGTTTGCGTCAGGATCACCGGCAGCGGTCCGTCGATGGCGTTGCCGTCCGCGTCCGCCGGCAGCATCACCTGCGCCGACAGTTTCACACCGTCGCTCATGGTGATGTACTCGGCCGGCATGCGGGCCGTCGCCGGATAGTCCGCGTCCCGCTCGTAGGCCGTCCATTTGGCATCGGGCGCGACGCCCGACCCCGCCTCGGAGTCACCGCCGCCGCCGCAGGCTGCCAGCAGCGACAGCGCCAACAGCGACACCATGATTCGGTCGATTCG
This sequence comes from Gammaproteobacteria bacterium, assembly GCA_022599775.1. Taxonomy (GTDB): domain Bacteria; phylum Pseudomonadota; class Gammaproteobacteria; order Nevskiales; family Nevskiaceae; genus Banduia. The sequence goes on along the minus strand of JAHZLQ010000026.1, from coordinate 7,393 downwards.
CATCCTGTTCTCTCCTCCAAGCGTCCATTGCTATTGGCTGCCCTGCGTGGGCGCCGCCGCCGTGTGTCATTGCCACAGCTGTTTTCCATACGATAGCGTATGTTTTGGGGCTCGCGCCATCTGCCGCCTGCGCGTCGCGCTCGACGGTCCGGGGTATGGCTGAAGGCTACCGCCGTGGCCTGCGGACCGCTGCGAGCAGGCCGCAGGCTGCCAGGCCGGCGAACGCAGCCCCGCCGATGAACGTGGCCGAGGCACCCGCCTGTTGCCAGAGCAGGCCGGCGAGCAGGCTGGCCAGCAGCAGGGCGACGCCGCTGACCAGGTTGTACAGCCCGAATCCGGTGGCGCGCAGCGGGGCGGGCGCGGTGTCCGACACCAGCTTGGACAACAGACCCTGTGTCAGCCCCATGTGCAGACCCCAGAGGGCAGCGCCAAGGAGCGCCAGCGCCGGCGTGGCGGCGGCCGCCAGCACCAGATCCGCCACCACCAGCGCCAGCAGACCGGCGACCAGCAGATATCGAGTCCCGAACCGGTCCGCCGCGATCCCGGCCGGCAGGGCGGACACGGCGTAGCTGGCACTCATCACGATCATCACCATCGGCGCCAGTGCCAAGCCCAAGCCCACGTCGTGTGCACGCAGCACCAGGAAGGCTTCGCTGAAGCGCGCCAGCGTGAACACGCCGCCGAGCAGCACAACCCACCAATAGGGAGCCGGCAGTACGCGCATGTCCGCGAGACGCAGCGGAATCCGGCGAGGTTTCTTCGCGGCCGCAGATTGCGGTTCCCGCACCGCGACCCACAGCAGGATCACGGCGATGAAGGCCGGAATCACGCCGATCCACAGCACGGCCTGCATGTCGCCTGCCAGCAACAGCATCAGTGCCACGGCCAGCAGGGGGCCCAGAAATGCGCCCACCGAATCCAGGGACTGGCGCAGGCCGTAGGCGGCGCCGCGCCTGGACGGTGGCGTGATGTCGGCCACCAGGGCGTCGCGCGGAGCGCCACGTATGCCTTTGCCGATGCGGTCGACAAAGCGTGCCGCGAACACCCAGCCGATCGAGCCGGCCAGCGGGAATACCGGTTTGCTGAGTGCCGCCAGCCCGTAACCGGCGATCAGCAGGGGCTTGCGTCGCCCGAGACGGTCGCTCAGTGCTCCGGAAAACACTTTGGTGATCGCCGCGGTCGCTTCGGCCACTCCTTCCAGGATGCCGATCGCGAACATGCCGGCGCCCAGCGTGGTGCTCAGGAACAGCGGCAGCAGGCTGTGCACCAGCTCGGAGGACATGTCCATGAACAGCGAACCGAAGCCGAGCGCCCAGATACTGGCAGGCAGGCCGCGCCAGCCGGCGCGCACCGCGCCAGCCGAAGGATGCTGCTCGTTCATTCACCACCGCCTTCAGAGATCGTCGGTAATACACCTCGCGCGGTTGCACCACGAAGACCGATGCAGCCGGCGACCACTACAATAGCGCCCCGGCACCAATGCACAGACGCGCGCCCGTGTCAGACCACAGGAAATCCGTTTGAAGAACGTACGCGCGATCGCTGCCCGCGCCGTCGCCCGCGTCATGCGCGGACGCAGTCTCGATGATGTCCTGCTGCAGGCGCCGCAGGTGCCGCCGCGTGACCGCGCCCTGTTGCAGGCCATGGTCTACGGCGTGATCCGCGATTACCGCTTGCTTGGCGCGCTGGTCGATGCGATGTCCGATCGCGCGATCGATAACGATGAAGTCGATGCGCTGCTGCGCGTGGGGCTCTATCAGCTACGCTCGATGCGCGTGCCGGCCCACGCCGCCGTCCAGGAAACGGTGGAGGCGACCACGATTCTCAACCAGCCGCGTCCGCGCGCGCTGATCAATGCCTTGCTGCGTCGTTACCAGCGCGAGCAGGCGCAGCTCGAAGCAAGCCTCCCGGAGTCTCCGGGGGTTCGTCATTCCCACCCGGACTGGCTGGTGCGCCGCATCGAAGCCGACTGGGGCGCCGCCGCCGAAAGCGTGATCGCCGCCAACCAGCAGGCCGGACCGATGACGCTGCGCGTGAACGGCCGGCGCATGAGCGGCGAAGATTATCGTGCGCGACTGGCCAGTCAGAATCTGTCGGCGCACCCTGTGGCCGGCGTTCCCGAAGCTCTGGTTCTGGAGCAGCCGCAAGCGGTCGAGACGATTCCCGGATTCACGCGCGGCAGCGCCTCGGTGCAGGACGCCTCGGCGCAGCTCGCCGCCGCCTTACTGGATGCGCAGCCGGGCCAGCGCGTGCTCGACGCCTGCGCGGCGCCCGGCGGCAAGACCGCCCACATTCTCGAACGCTGTCCGGATGCGCAGGTGGTGGCCCTGGACTCCGACAAGCAGCGCCTGATCCGCATCGATGAGAGCCTTCGCCGCCTGCGGCTGAGCGCGCAGGTGGTGGCCGGTGATGCCGCGCAACCTGAGCAATGGTGGGATGGCACTGCGTTCGAACGCATCCTGATCGATGCACCCTGTTCGGCGACCGGCGTGATCCGCCGCCATCCGGACATCAAGTGGTTGCGCCGCGAGGATGACGTCGAGCGATTGGCCGAGGGGCAGCTGCGCATGCTCAAGGCCTTGTGGCCGTTGCTGGCGCCCGGCGGTGTGCTGGTCTACGCGACCTGCTCGATCCTGGACGCGGAAGGCGCTGCGGTGGCCGAACGCTTCATGGCGTGCACCGCCGATGCGCAGGAATTTCCGATCGAGGCCGAATGGGGCGTGCCGGCGCGGCTGGGGCGGCGCCTCGCGCCGGGCGGGGACTTCGACGGCTTCTACTACCTGCGCCTGCGCAAGGCCGAAAGTGCGGAGGCCGCGTCGTCGAAATGAGTTCGCAGACCCTTGTCGGGCGCGCCAAGAAAAAAAGGGGGCGGATCACCGCCCCCTCAACACTGCGCATAGCACAGCTTCCCCTCACCAACCCCAAAAAAAGTGTCGACACGAGCGGCGCGATGGGACTGCGGAACGGCTCCGCAACGGCCGTGACGATTGGCCGTGTCGGTTCGCAATTTCGATGCCATGGGGAGTGCCCGATGCCGCCGTTCCCACTGTCGAAACTTATCTTGCGGCGCAACAATTCCCGGCGTAAGGTTCGCCGCCCATGAAGATCATCATCCTCGGCGCGGGTCAGGTCGGCGCAACGCTGGCCGAGAATCTCGCGGGTGAGCAGAACGACGTCACGGTCGTGGATACCAACGGCGGGCTGCTGCTCGAGCTGCAGGATCGGCTCGACATCCGTACGGTGCAGGGCTACGCCTCGTTCCCGGATGTGTTGCGCCGCGCTGGCGCCGAGGACGCCGACATGATCATCGCGGTCACCGAGTCCGACGAGACCAACATGATCGCGTGTCAGATCGCCTACACGCTGTTCCACACGCCGACCAAGATCGCGCGCGTGCGTTCGGGCGAATACCTGTCGGAGGAATCGCTGTTCCGCCAGGACGCGATTCCGGTGGACATGCGGATTTCGCCGGCGCAGCTGGTCACCGACTACATCCGCCGCCTGATCGAATATCCGGGCGCCCTGCAGGTTGTCGATTTCGCGGATGGTCGCGTGCGCATGGTCGGCGTCAAGGCCTACTACGGTGGTCCGCTGGTCGGCCAGCAGCTGCGCGAACTGCCGAACCACCTGCCCGGCGCCGACGCGCGCGTGGCGGCGATCTACCGCCGCGGCCGGCCGATCCTGCCGGAAGGCGACACCATCATCGAGGTGGAGGACGAGGTCTTCTTCGTCGCCGCGCGCGAGCACATTCCCAAGATCATGGCCGAGCTGCGACGCGCCGACCGCCCGGTGCGGCGCGTGATGCTGGCCGGCGGCGGCAACATCGGCATGCGTTTGGCGCAAGCCTTGGAAAATTCGATCCAGGTCAAGATCATCGAGCGCAACCGTGACCGTGCGCGCTTCCTCTCCGAGCAATTGGGCCGCGCCATCGTGCTGTGCGGCGATGCCGCCAACGAGGACCTGCTGGTCGAGGAAAACATCGAAGACATGGACGTCTTCTGTGCGATCACCAACGACGACGAGGCCAACATTCTTTCCGCGATGTTGGCCAAGCGGCTCGGCGCCAAGAAAGCACTGTCGTTGATCAACCGGCTGTCCTACGTCGATCTGGTCGAAGGCGGTGTTATCGATATCGCGGTATCGCCGCAGCAGGCCACCGTCTCGGCGCTGCTGGCGCACGTGCGGCGTGGCGACGTGGTGCGGGTGTACAGCCTGCGTCGGGGTGCCGCCGAAGCCGTCGAGGCGGTGGCGCATGGCGACCGCAACAGCTCCAAGGTGGTCGGTCGCCGGCTCGATCAGATCAAGTTGCCGGAAGGCACCACCATCGGCGCCATCGTGCGTGGCGACGATGTGCTGATCGCCCACCACGACACCGTGATCCAGGCGGAGGATCACGTGATTCTGTTCATCGTCGACAAGTCCCAGGCCGGTGAAGTCGAAAAGCTGTTCCAGGTCGGTATCGGCTTTCTGTGAACCGGGCCCGACGATGACGCGATCACGACACAGACATTCGGGCATCGGCGGCTAGGTCTGATCATGGGGGTGATTCGACATGTTGACGGCGCGACTGCGATGAAGCCGGCGCACACGGGTCACCCGCAATGCGTATGAAACCGCGCCGTTCGTTTCTGACGGTGACACCGAATACCCATCGCGGTCATCGCTTCGCGGCGGTGCAACGCCTGATCGGCGTGCTGCTGATGATCTTCTCGCTGACGATGCTGCCGCCGGCCGGCGTCTCAATGTTCTACGGCGATTCCGCGCTCGACGCCTTCATGCTCGGCTTCGTGACGACGCTGGCGATCGGCTGCGTGGTGTGGATACCCGTGCGGCGCAATCGTGCGGACCTCAAGATTCGCGATGGCTTCCTGGTGGTCGCCCTGTTCTGGACCGTGCTCGGCGTGGCCGGCGCACTGCCGTTCTGGTTTCCGACCACACCGCGCATGACGTTTTCGCAGGCCGTGTTCGAGTCGATTTCCGGGCTGACGACGACGGGCGCGACGGTGCTGACCGGTATCGACACGCTGCCCCGCAGCATCCTCTACTACCGTCAGCAGCTGCAGTGGCTGGGTGGCGGCGGCATCATCGTTCTGGCCGTGGCGATCCTGCCGCTGCTGGGTGTCGGTGGCATGCAGTTGCTGCGCGCCGAGACGCCGGGGCCGGTCAAGGACACCAAGATGACGCCGCGCATCAAGGAGACCGCGCGCGCCCTGTGGACGATCTATCTGGGTCTCACTGTGGCCTGCGCCGCCGCGTACTGGGCGGCCGGCATGAGCCTGTTCGACGCCATCGGACACTCGTTTGCCACCGTGTCGACCGGCGGTTTCTCGACACATGACGTCAGCTTCGGCTACTTCGACAATCATCTGCTGGAGACGATTTCCGTCGTCTTCATGCTGCTGGCGGCGATCAACTTCTCGCTACATTTCGTAAGCTGGCGCGACCGCTCGCTGCGGATCTATCTGGCCGATCCCGAATCACGCATGTTCCTGCTGATCGCGCTGATCCTGAGTGTGCTGATCGCGGTCGCCCTGCTGATCGCGGGTCGCTACGTGATGCCGCTGCAGGCCTTTGCCAAGTCCGCGTTCCAGGTCGTGTCGATCATGACCTCCACCGGATTCACCACGGCCGACTACACGATCTGGCCCTCGTTCGTACCAGTGCTGCTGGTGCTGTCGAGCTTCATCGGCGGCTGCGCCTCATCGACCGCCGGCGGCATGAAAGTCATTCGCGTGATGCTGCTGTTCAAGCAGGGCATGCGCGAGGTCTACCAACTGGTCCACCCCAGCGCCGAATTTCCGGTCAAGCTCGGCCGCAAGGTGGTGCCGCCGCGTGTGCTGCAGGCCGTGTGGAGCTTCATCTCCGCGTACATGGGCTTTTACGTGATCATGCTGCTGCTGCTGCTGGCGGCCGGCATGGACGAGGTCAGCGCCTTCGCCGCCGTCGCCGCCTGCATCAACAATCTGGGCCCGGGTCTCGGCGAGGTCTCGGCCAACTTCGCAACGATCGACTCGTTCAGTCTGTGGGTCTGCTCGTTCGCGATGCTGCTGGGCCGCCTCGAAATCTTCGCCTTCCTGGTCTTGCTGACGCCAGCGTTCTGGCGGCGGTGAGGTACCTGTTGCCAAGAGAATCAACCGAGCCAGGCTTGCAATAGCTTCAAGCCTGAGCTAAACGGTGCTAATCAACCTATACTCTCGGCTCAGCCAAGAAGGCCCCGGCGTATGAAAACTCACAAAGCTCACGCATCCCGCAAGGCTACTCCGGAAGTCCAGATTACCCGAACTGGAGCAGCCAGCATTTCAGTATATGAAGTCATGAGAAGCGATAAGCTGGAACGGGATCTGGCGGCCATTGCTGCTGTATTTCCGCCACGAGGCGGGCCTGCCAACAAAACACAAGAAAAGAATCCCCGAAGGGAATAGCGGCCATTGTTCGGGTATCCAGTACTTCTGCTGACTCTACTCGCCGGTTATCTCCCGAACATCCTCGTCTCAAATCGCCGCTTCCGGCGCGGTTCAGTCAACGGTTGGCGCTTGGTCTTGGAGTCCTTGGTCTGGGGCACCGGCTTCGTATCCGCTGGATTTTTCCTCGGTTCCATCTGCCTTCCTGCAGCGAGGCTTGCCCAAATGATCGCGCATTGGGCCGCCCCGTACCTGCGGGCGGTTCAGGATGATCTGCAATTGTCCGATGATGTTTGGAGTGGCATCATTTTGGGACCACTTCTGAGCATTATTGGCTCTCTGCTATGGGAGCTGAGCCAACTACTTTGGATTGGCGACTGGAATCCAGCGCAAGGTCGGCGTCGCATCTTGGGGAAACTCGCCGGCCCCATGTATGGAACCCTGCTGGAAGCAATGCAAAACCAAGCGCAAATCATGGTCACCTTGGCATGGGGAAAAGTATATGTCGGCATCGCGACGGATCTACCCGAAGCCGCCGATGCCACCGCGTCACGTGGCTCGGTGAGGTTGCTTCCTGCATTAAGCGGCTACCGCCACAAGGAGACGCGAACCGTCGAATTCACTGACAACTATGTAAGTGCCTTGACCGAGTGGAGAAAGCGCCTTCTCGACATGGCAGCAGCCGAGGGTAGCGAACCCGAGAATACGGAGATTGATTACACCGTGACCATCCGCTATCAGGATATTGAAACCGTACGCGGCTTCAATCCCGGTCTCTACCAAAGCTTTGAAGAGAGCGGACGAGAACAAAATGCCTAACCCGTTGAACCTTCATTTTCCCCAGCGCTTTCTTAACGTGAAAGAGAGCTGATTTTGGGCGAGCGGTAGCCTGGCCGTTGGAGGCCCTGCGGTGAGCGGTGTTGGAAGCTCAGGCTTGAGTGGGGAGCAATCCGTACTGAGTCAGGGCCTTGATCCAGCGGGGAGCATTGCGT
>JAHZLQ010000025.1 GCA_022599775.1 Gammaproteobacteria bacterium | reverse complement strand
TCCCCACTGCTGCCTCCCGTAGGAGTCTGGGCCGTGTCTCAGTCCCAGTGTGGCTGATCATCCTCTCAGACCAGCTACCGATCGTCGCCTTGGTAGGCCGTTACCCTACCAACAAGCTAATCGGACGTAGGCTCATCCAAAGGCGTGAGGTCTTACGATCCCCCACTTTGCTCCGAAGAGGTCATGCGGTATTAATCCGGGTTTCCCCGGGCTATCCCCCACCTCTGGGCAGATACCTACGCGTTACTCACCCGTCCGCCGCTCGTCAGCACCCGAAGGCCTGTTACCGCTCGACTTGCATGTGTTAAGCATTCCGCCAGCGTTCAATCTGAGCCAGGATCAAACTCTCCAATTAAAATACAACTGGATTGCATCAGGACTTTTTACGGTCGTTGATGCGTCAGAGTTATCCGTTCAAGGCTCCAATACTGCTTTAACTGCTTGGGCCATGTTGATACTCCGGTAATGCTATGGCTTCCGCCACGCACCCGGGAGCACCCACACAAATCACTTGCTTTTTGTTAAAAATCAGAGCGTTGGGGGCCGGCGCTTTGCGTCGTTCCCGTCAGCTGGGAGGGCGCATTCTACGCAGCTCACAGAGACCGTCAACAACTATTTTTCGGAAAACATACAACATGCTGTTTTTAAACGGTTTAAAGTTCTTCCGAAGGGTATATGCAAGCCACTTCGGCCGAATAGCCTGCCCAAACCGGGGGGCCGGGATATGGGCCGCGGCTCGCGCGCACGCGCGATCTATATAGGCAGGGTAGAACGAGCGAGGTTTCGGAATTTCGAGCGGGCTGGCGCGCGGGAGTCGCCCCCCCCTTTCCGACACACCATCGCGTCGGGAGCCGGCCATCAGACAACCCTGACTCTGGCGAACCGCCGAGGCCCGACCTGGAGCAGGTAGCTGCAACCCCGCTGCAGCAGGAGACCTCGGTCCTCGACTCGCTGCTGGTCAACGCGCACGGCGCGCTGTTGAATCTGTCGGGACGCTTCCGAGCCGGAGGCGCAGAGGCCGGCCTCCTTCAATGCCTTGGGCAGGGCAATGCCGTCGGCGTCCGTTGCGCTGACGGTCAGCTCCGGAATGTTGTCCGGCAGCGCACCCTTCGAGAACTGATCGACGAAGGCCCGACGCGCGGTCTCGGCGGCAGCCCGGTCGTGAAAGCGAGCGACGATTTCCTGACCGAGCTGCATTTTCACATCCCGGGGATTTGCGCCCTCTTCCACGCCGCGCCGCAAGCCTTCGACCTCCGCGAGCGGGCGAAATGACAGCAGTTCGAAGTAGCGCCACATCAGCTGATCGGAGATCGACATGAGCTTTCCGAACATCTCAACCGGCGGATCGTTCACGCCGATGTAGTTGTTGAGGCTCTTCGACATTTTTTGCACGCCGTCGAGCCCCTCCAGAATGGGTACGGTCATGATGCATTGCGGCTTCTGACCGGCGGCGCTCTGAAGGTGGCGCCCCACCAGGAGGTTGAATTTCTGATCGGTACCGCCGAGTTCAACATCGCTCTGCAGGGCCACCGAATCGTAGCCCTGCAACAGCGGATACAGGAATTCGTGAATGGCGATCGGATGGCCGTCGCGGTAACGCTTCTGGAAATCGTCCCGTTCGAGCATTCGTGCAACGGTGTGCTGCGCGGCGATGCGGATCATGCCTTCGGTGCCGAGCTTGTCTAGCCACTCCGAATTGAAGGCGATTCGGGTCCGCTCGGGGTCCAGAATTTTGTAGACTTGTTCTTTGTAGGTTTGCGCGTTCTCCTCGACCTGGGCGCGCGTCAGTGGTTTTCGGGTTTCGTTTTTGCCCGTTGGATCACCGATCATCCCGGTAAAGTCACCGATCAGGAAGGTGACCTCGTGACCCAGCGTCTGAAATGTACGAAGCTTGTTCAGAAGCAGGGTGTGTCCCAAGTGCAGATCCTTGGCAGTCGGGTCGAAGCCGGCCTTGATGCGCAGCGGTCGGCTTGATTCTTGCGATGCGCGAAGGCGCTGCTGCAATTCGTCGAGGGGGAGAATCTCGTCAGTTCCGCGCTGCAGTTCGGCGAAATCGTCAATCATTGGTCTGTCATTCGGGTAGAGGCAGGATCATTCCGAGAACTTACTTTAGGAATTGCTCGGAACGTCTTGCGCTGTAACGGATTTTGTGTTTCTTTAGCGTTTGGCGCTTGTGCACCCAGGAATTGCGAATGAGGGTCTGCGCCAGCGCGGCAGGGGCCGCACGACTCATTCATCAAGCAGTTTTCCGGGCGAGCAACAATGCGTTTTGATTATAGTTCACCTGAGCCGCGCCGCCGCCGGCTCCCCGTGCGACGCCACACCGCCGTGGTCATCGCCGTTGCCGTGAGCCTAGTGGCTCTGGCGTTTATCAGTCGTCCCGGCGTTGCCAAGAAGCAGGATGCGCCGTCCTCGCAAACCGAATCGCTCGATTTGCTCGGACAAGCCGGGGACGCTCTTCCCGATGCTAGCGGCGTCGACTACGACACGATGCTCCAGGCCACGGTAACGGACGATCTGGAGATCCCCTCGCCCAGCGATTGGAGCCGGATCACCATCAAGCCGGGTCAGAGCCTGTCCGCCATCTTCGACGGGCAAGGTCTTCCAGCCACGGACTGGATCGAAATCCTGAAGCTGGGCAGCGACGCCGAGCGCCTAAAAAAACTGAAGGCCGGTGAGGAACTGCACCTGCGCGTCAACGCCGGTCATCTCGCCGAGCTCAAATACGATATCGATGAATCGCATACGCTCAATATCCGTCGCACCGGCAACGGATTCGAAGCGATCGTGCTGGCCGCACAGATCGAACATCGGCCCGCATTCTCGTACGGCGAGATCAATGATTCCCTGTTCCTCTCCGCGCAGCGCGCCGGCCTGTCGGGACGGCTGATCATGGAGATGGCGAGTGTGTTCGGATACGACGTCGATTTCGCGCTCGATATTCGCCGCGGCGATCGTTTCGTGGTGGTTTACGACCGCCTCTACAAGGATGGCAAGAAGCTGCGCGACGGCGACATCCTCGCCGCCGAATTCGTGAATCAGGATCGGGAACTGCGCGCCGTACGTTTCACCGATGCGGACGGCAATACCGCCTATTACACGCCGGAAGGCGATTCGATGCGCAAAGCGTTCATTCGCACGCCCCTGGATGTGTTTCGCATCAGCTCTCACTTCAATCCGGGACGCTTTCACCCGGTGTTGAACCGCATCCGCTCGCACAAAGGCACCGACTACGCCGCGCCGACCGGCACGCCGATCAAGGCCACCGGCGAAGGGCGCGTGGTGTTCGCCGGCGTCAAAGGCGGCTACGGCAACTGCGTGGTGTTGCGCCACGGGTCGACGTACCAGACCCTGTACGGTCACATGTCCAAGATTCGCTCTGGCATTCGTACCGGCGCTTCCGTCAAGCAGGGGCAGATCATTGGCTACGTTGGCTCCACTGGCCTCGCGACCGGGCCGCACCTTCATTACGAATTCCTCGTCAATGGAACCCACCGCAACCCGGTGACGGTCGCGCTGCCCAGGGCCAACCCGGTTGCACGCGCCGATCTGCCCAAGTTCAAGAACGTCTCTGCGCCACTGATGGCCCAGATCGAGACGCTGTCGAGCGCCCAGTTCGCCAGTGCGAGCGATGCACTGGGAGCCGAGGTAGCCGGGACACACTAGGCCCTATTTCGGGCGGCTCCCTCCTCGGTCCCTATCCGCCTCACGGCCGTCCGCATGGCAGCGACTCCGCTCTATTTGGGCCTGATGTCGGGCACCAGCGCGGACGGCATTGACGCCGTACTGGCTCGATTCCCGGCCAGCGGCGGTTGCACACTCATCGCGAGCCTGTCCCGCGCCTACCCGGATGCACTGCGACAGTCGATCCTATCCGCCTCGGTCCGGGCGCGGGCCTTGAATCTTCAGACCTACGCACAGATCGATGCGCGCGTCGGTCAGGCGTTCGCGCAGCTTGCGGCGGACCTGGTCGAACACTCAGGGGTGCCTTGGGCCGACATTGCCGCCGTCGGGAGCCATGGGCAGACCCTGTTTCACGACCCTTTCGGCAACAGCCTTCAGGTCGGCGACCCGAACCGCATCGCGATCGCCTGTGGCCGTCCCGTCGTTGCGGACTTCCGGCGCGCCGACATGGCGGCTGGCGGGCAGGGCGCGCCACTGGTCCCCGCGTTTCACCGTGCGATGTTCAGCCGGAGCGATGAAGACTTATGCATCGTCAACCTCGGCGGAATCGCAAATCTGAGCCACCTCCCCAGCTGCGACGGCCCCGTTCACGGCTTCGATACCGGCCCGGCAAACGGTTTGCTGGACGAATGGATGCAGACGCGGCGCGGCTGTGCCTTTGACGCCGACGGCGCACTTGCACGCAGCGGCACCGTCCACCGCCCCTTGCTGGATGCCCTGCTCGCCGACCCGTACTTCCAGCAACCGCCTCCCAAAAGCACCGGTCGAGATCATTTCAATCTGGAATGGTGCCGCGCCCGTTTCCCGGCGCTGGACACCTTGCCGGACGAGGATGTGGCGCGGACCCTACTAGAGTTGACCGTGCAAAGCGTGGCGGACTCGCTCGCACCGCTGGCCGGCAGAGGGACTCGTGTGCTTCTGTGCGGTGGCGGTGCCGACAATGGCTACCTGGTGGAGCGACTGCGCGAGCAACTGGCGCCGCGCACCGTCGGTACCACAGCAGACGGCGGAATCGATCCGAAATGGGTCGAAGCGGCAGCCTTTGCGTGGCTGGCAAAGCGACGAATGGAGGGATTACCCGGAAACCTGCCGAGCGCGACCGGGGCGCACCGCGCCGTGGTCCTCGGCGCGATCTACCAGCCGTGAGCGTTCAGACCGAAAAGGAGTTGCCGCAGCCGCAGGTCGTCGCTGCGTTGGGATTGCGGATCACAAACTGCGCGCCCTCTACGTCGTCCTTGTAGTCGATTTCCGCGCCCTGAAGGTATTGGACGCTCATCGGGTCAACAACCAGGGTCACGCCGCCCTTCTCGACGCGAGAATCTTCAGCGTCGTCGGCTTCGTCGAAGGTGAAGCCGTACTGGAACCCCGAACAGCCGCCACCGGTCACGAACACGCGCAGCTTCAGGTTGGGATTGTTCTCCTCGTCCAGCAGCTCACGCACCTTGCGCGCCGCAGAATCCGAGAACAGCAGGGATGTCGAAATCGCTTCTTCACTCATAGCGGTAAGTCTACTCTCCAAAACCAGGCAGTAGAATCCCGTCGAGCATCCAGTGTGACTAACCGGACGTCGGGCTAGCCTGACCGTCGCGCTCTGCGTCACCCGTATTGGCGGCCGGATCGACGATCTCGTGTATACCCTTGGCCTCGTGCGTCACCGACTGCAAGGACGCCTCACCTTCGTGAATCATCTGGCCGTTGACGGTCGCGCCGCTGGCCATCTCGATCACCTTGTAATACACGTTGCCGGAAATGCGTGCCTTGTTGTTCAGGGACAGCCGCTCGGAGGCGTGTACGTCACCGGTAATGCTGCCATTGAGCACGACGTTCGGAACCCGCACATCACCTTCAACCGCGCCGGATTCGCTGATCGACAGTACCGCGGACTTGTCGGAAGCGGCGATCACCTTGCCCTTGATTCGTCCGTCGACATGCAGCCCGCCGGTAAAGCGGACATCGCCTTGAACCTCGGTCTGCCGGCCGATCAAGGTATCGACGGCATTGGTGGCCGGGCGCGGCACGCCTTCCTTGCTTGCTTTGAACACTTCAGACCCCCTGGATCTTGCTCCAGTCATAAACGTCCTCAACGCGCGTCTGACCCGAACCTTCGGGCACCACCGCAATGGTCACGCGCAACGGGTTGAACCCTTCCGGAAGCTCAAACTCTCCGCTGAACTCCTGAAAGTACTTGAATGAAAATAACAGATTTCGCTCGGAACCAGCCGTCAGATCGCCGAGCGACAAGGTTTGCGTTCGACTCTCCCGGGCGCCCTGGATCGCGATCTCGACCCGCCCGGTGATACGCCGGTCATGCCGCACCGACTGGATCAACACCAGTTCATAGCGCAGGCGCCCCCTGGTTTCGGTCGGATGTACCTTGAAATCGTAAACGCGTACACCGGTGCGGGCCTCGCCGGGCGAAACGATGCCCCGGTAGAAGGCGACCTGTTCCTGCAGGTCGGAGACCTCGGATTGCAGCTTGACGAGGGAGCCCCGCACACTCTGACAGGCCTGCTTGTCGATTTCCTGCGAGCGCTCCAGAAACACCACCTGCTCACGCAGTTCCTGCGCCTGTGTGCGCGCGTCACGCAGTTCACGCATCAGCTCACGCCGCTCCAGAGAAAGCTTTTGGCTTTCCACGCGGGTTTCCTCGAAATCGGAAACCGTTGTCGCCCGCGTATAGCTGTAGAGCGCCCAAGCCGCAATTGCCACGGCGGCGGTGATGAGAACAATCAGAATCGGACGAAACCAGGGCCGGTCGCGCTTGATGATGATCTTCGGGTTCATGGCCAGACAGGCGGCTGGTCCAGCGCAGTGACTTCATCGAAACCGAACATCAGGTTGAAGTTCTGCACGGCTTGTCCAGCCGCGCCTTTGACAAGATTGTCGATCACCGCCAGAACCACGACGGTGTCCCGCCCCATGGGGCGATGAACCGCGATTCGGCAGGTATTCGAGGCGCGTACCGAACGCGTATCCGGCGCCGCCCCCGCCGGCATCACATCGACAAACGGCTCATCGCGATACCGCGCCTCGAACAAGGCCTGGTAGTCGAGATCACCCTTGACCCTGGCATAGAGCGTTGCATGGATGCCGCGCACCATGGGGACCAGATGCGGCGTGAATGTCAGGGAAACCGCCGGCCCAGCAATACCGACCAACCCTTGCTCGATTTCCGGCAGATGCCGATGGCCGGCCACGCCATAGGCCTTGAAGGAATCCGTCGCCTCTGCGAACAGCGAACCCAGCTTGAGTTCACGCCCGGCGCCGCTGACACCGGACTTGCAGTCCGCGATCAGGCTTGCCGCGTCGACAGCCCGTGCCTCCAGCAGCGGCAGGAAACCGAGCTGGACGGCGGTCGGGTAGCAGCCGGGGTTGCCGACGACGCTCGCGCGACGAATGTGCTCGCGTTTGATCTCGGGCAATCCATAAACCGCGGCTTCCAGCAAATCGGGACAGGCATGCGCATGCCCATACCACTGCTTGTAGACCGCGGCGTCACGCAGGCGAAAATCGGCCGACAGGTCGACAACGCGTACGCCGCGCGACACCAGTTCCGGAGCCATTTGCATCGCCGTGGTATGCGGCGTGGCGAAGAACACCGCATCGCAACCCGCCAGCGCAGCGATGTCCGGCGCCGTGAATTCCAGTCCGTCGAAAAATCCGCGCAACTGCGGGAACATCTCGGTCACCGGTTTGCCGGCCTCCTTGCGCGAGGTCAGATGCTCGACGCGCGCGTACGGATGCCGCGCCAGCAGACGCAGAAGCTCGGCTCCGGTATATCCCGTGCCGCCGACGATTCCGACCTTGATCATGCGAGGACGCTCTGACAACTGAGCGCGCGATATTAGCGGCAATGCACCCCGGCGAGACAGGCCTGGCATAAACTTCGGCGCTGCGCATTCATACGATCACGGGAAACCCAAGCGATGCTCTGGCTCAAGGCCTTCCACATCATCTTCATGGTCACCTGGTTTGCAGGCCTGTTCTATCTGCCGCGCCTGTTCGTCTACCACGTCGGCGTCAGCGACGATGCGGGCAAGCAGCGCTTCAGCACGATGGAGCGCAAGCTGTACGCGATCATGACGATCGGCATGCTCGGCACCTGGGTGTTTGCGATCGCCATGATCGTGACCACATCCGGCTACCTGCAGATGGGCTGGCTGCACGCCAAGATCGCGCTGGCACTGTTGCTGTCGGGCTATACCGGCTGGCTCAAATCGCACATACGACGGCTGGCCGCGGGCACCAACACCAAGAGCGAGCGTTACTTCCGCATCATCAACGAAGTTCCGGCCGTGTTCCTGATCGCGATCGTGATCCTCGCAGTGGTCAAACCATTCTGAATCCGAGCGGTCGCGCCCTTGCGGCGCGACCGCGGTATGCGGACTTCAGGATTCGTCGCCGTACATCTGGGACTGTTGATAGTTCTGCAGGCCGACCTTGTCGATCAGGCCGAGCTGCTCTTCCAGGAAGTCGATGTGCTCTTCCTCGCTCTCCTGAATCTCGACCAGCAGCTCGCGCGTCACGTAGTCGCGGACCTGTTCGCAATAGGCGATCGCTTCCTTGTACATCGGGTGCGCTTCCTGCTCGCGCTTGAGGTCCGCGCGCAGCAGCTCGGGTACGTCTTCACCGATGAACAAACGTCCTAGGTCCTGCAGATTGGGAAGGCCTTCGAGAAACAAAATACGCTTGACCAGTTTGTCAGCGTGCTTCATCTCGTCGATCGACTCTTCGTACTCTTTCTTGCCGAGCCGATGAAAACCCCAGTTCTCCAGCATGCGCGCATGCAGGAAATACTGGTTGATCGCCGTGAGTTCGTTTTTCAGCGCCAGATTGAGATATTCCAGCACTTTGGCGTCGCCCTGCATTGCACACTCCTGTAAGTCTTGAGGATCGTGCGCAGTCTACGCGCGGACATCGCCACTGGGAACCCCTAAATGGACCCTAAGCCGCTGTTTTTATTTATAATTTTTAACGATTATGCTTGGGATTCTCGTTCACACCGACCGCGTCCGCGCGGCGGCTTGCATCAACGGCGCCGAAACCTCCGGAAGGGCCGAGGACAAGACCTCACGCGCAGCGGGTACACACTTGCCACAACAGGTTCCCAGGCCGAGTTCGCGCGTCAGGTCACGCAGCGTGCAGGCGCCCTCGCCCACTGCGCGACGAATGCGGGACTCGCTGACAGCCTTGCAAATGCAGACATACATAGAAATCAGGCTCGGAAGGGCTCGGAAAAACATGAACGAGAGTGATTCCGATTACAGTACAAATGCGAATCAGTGTCAATAATGTCTGCGAGTGATTTTAACTATCGTCCTTCGCCGTTCGATGGCGAATCGCGGGATCAGCCCCTGGCACTCACGCCATAGGGCGGATAGCGCCGACGCCGCGGCTGCACGCCAATCAAGGGCGCCAGCTCACGCATTGCAGCGCGATAGACATCGCGCTTGAAGGACACGACATCGCGCAGGGGATACCAGAAATCGACCCAGCGAAAGCCGTCGAATTCCGGACGTTCGCAGCGATCGAAGCGAATCGCCGATTCGTCTGCTTTCAGGCGCAACAGAAACCAGATCTGCTTCTGGCCGATGCACATCGGAACGCGGCCGCGCCGGATATAGCGTTTGGGTAGACGGTAACGCAGCCAGTCCTCGGTACGTCCCAGAATGACGACGTGCTCGGGGTCGAGGCCCAATTCCTCCCTCAATTCGCGATACAGCGCCTGTTCGGCTGATTCGCCGGGACTGAGTCCGCCCTGTGGAAACTGCCAGGCATTCTGTCCGATTCGTTTGGCCCACAGCACGCGGCCCTGCTCGTTACTCAGAATGATCCCGACGTTCGGGCGAAAGCCCTCGGCGTCGACCACGATCCTGCCCTCGTTTGGTCGGTATCCTATTGTTTCATAGCACCACAGCTGCGCCAATCGGCGGCGGCGACGCGGTGCCCCCAAAAGCGCTTGTTTTCCGGAGCCTGCTTGATGCGACTGGCCGTTTTCGATCTCGACAATACCCTGCTGTCCGGAGACAGCGACTACCTCTGGGGTCAGTTCCTGGCCGACGGCGGCTATGTCGACGCCGATCAGTATGCACACGCCAACCGCCGCTTTTACGAGCAGTATCTCGCAGGGGAACTGGACATTGCGGAGTTCGCGGCATTTTCGCTGCGTCCGCTGGTCGAGCTCGGCGCGCCCAGCCTGGCTGCGCTGCGACCACGCTTTGTTCAGGACAAGATCGCGCCGATCGTCAGCGAACAGGCCTACGCCTTGCTCGAACGTCATCGAGCCGATGGCGACACCCTGCTGATCACCACCGCAACCAGCCGCTTCATCACCGAGCCGATCGCCGAACTGCTGGGCGTTGAGCACCTGATCGCGACCGACCCGGAGGTCATCGACGGGGTCTACACCGGTCGCATCGCCGGCACGCCGAATTTTCAGGGTGGCAAGTGCATCAGGCTGCGCCAATGGATCAAGGCCGCCGCCGCCCCGGTCACACACATGACCGCCTACAGCGATTCCCGCAACGACGTGCCACTGCTGGAGATGGCTGACGTGCAGATTGCCGTGGACCCCGACCCGGTGCTGCGAGACATCGCAGCCGCGCGCGGCTGGCCGATCATTTCCTTGCGCTCACCCTCGGCCGCGACCCGCTGAGTTGCCGGCCAGTCCGGTCCCGCCCCAGGATGTGTACCCCGCCCATCGACAGGACAGTTGCATGATCGTTTTCGTAACCGGCGCGAGCGCCGGATTCGGCGCCGCCATCGCGCGCCGCTTCGCCACTGACGGACACCGTCTCATCATCACCGGACGGCGCATGGAGCGCCTTCAATCACTGGCAGACGAGATCGGGCCATCGACGGCCCTGCCGCTGGCGCTTGATGTGCGTGACCGTACCGCCGTGGAGTCGGCCATCGCCACGCTGCCGGAAGAATTTCGCGAGATCGATCTGCTGGTCAACAACGCCGGCTTGGCGCTGGGGCTGGAGCCGGCGCCACAGGCCTCGCTCGACGACTGGGAACAGATGGTCGACACCAACATCAAGGGCGTGCTGTATCTCACGCGCAGCCTGCTTCCAGGCATGGTGGAACGCGGACGTGGGCATATCGTGAACATCGGCTCCACCGCTGGTGAATGGCCGTATCCGGGCGGCAATGTCTACGGCGGTACCAAGGCCTTCGTGCGCCAGTTCTCGCTGAATCTGCGTGCCGACCTGCTGGGTACGCCGGTGCGGATCAGCAACGTCGAGCCGGGCCTGGCCGGCGGCACCGAATTTTCGAATGTGCGGTTTCACGGCGACGATGAGCGGGCCGCCAAGGTCTACAGCAATACGCAGGCGATGACGGCCGAGGACATCGCCGAAACCGTGCATTGGATCGCGACGCGTCCCGCACACCTCAACATCAACACCGTTTCCCTGATGCCGGTCAGCCAGGCCTTCGGCCCGCTGGCAGTCAAGCGCGACGCCTAATGGGCGCACGGCATTCAGTCTTCGACTTCCGGCAGGCGGCGGCCCACGATCATGGCCGCCGCGGTCCCCAACGCGAACATCAGAACGGCGTACTGCGGTCCCAATATGGCGGCCGCCGACCCTAGCGCGCCCCCCAGGAGCAACAGCAGCCCGGTGGCCGTGTTGGAAACGGCAACATAGTCGGCTCGATCATCCGCGCCGGCGGCGTCGATCACATAGGTCTTGCGAGCCAGGCGTACGCCGGCATGAATCACGCTGAGCAGGCCATAAGCCAAGGCATAAACCAGCATGCCCACGAGCCCCTGGACCTGTGCGGACGCGCAGATCACGACGACAAGACCCAAGGCCGTGGCCAGGGCCGCACACAACAACATCACGCGGCGACTCGAACGATCGGCCATGCGACCCCAGACCGGTCCCGACAGAAAATCGGCGGCGCCCTGTGCCAACAGCAGCCCGCCGAAACCGGACACGGCGCCACCGGCCTCAGCCGCCAGCGCCACATAGAACGGTGCCGACAGGGCGGTTCCCAGCAGCAGCGCACGGGTCAGCACGAAACGGCGCAGCACCTCGTCGCGACGCAAACGCCCCATCGCGGCCCAGGCGTGCTGCCAGGCCGAAGCCCCGCCTTCGGTAGCACCCGGGCTCTCGACCACGCCCATGTAGAGCAGCGCACCGAGCAGCCACAAGGCTGCCGCGGCCAACAGCAGCAGGCCAGCGGCAGCCTGATCGATCATGCCCAGAATCAGCGCGAAAGCGAGACCACAGGCCGTCAGTCCGGCCAGACTCGCGGCATCGCCCGAGACCCGGCCGCGCCGCTGACGCGACACGGTCTTGCCCATCACATCCTTGACCGCCACCGAACACAGGCCGCGCGCAAGACTGAACACCAGCATCAATCCCAGGCAGGAGAAACCGGCCGCGAGCGGCGGCAGGCCCGCCACCGCCGCCCAGATTCCGAGCAGCGCCAGCGCCTGAACCAGACTGCCGAACACCCAGTAGTTCTTGCGACGCGGTGCCTTGCGGATCCAATGCGCCACCAGCATCTGCGGCGCCATCGAACCGGACTCGCGAATCGGCACCAGCCAGGCACTGAAAGCGGCCGGCACACCGGCGGCGTGCAACAGCCACGGCAAGACCAGCTTCGGCGAGGCCAGCAGATCACCGGTCTTGGTCGCGGCCAGCGCGACCAGATGGATCAGAAAGTTGCGTGGCAGATGACGGCAGGCGGACTCCGGAATGTCCTTGCACAGGCGCACATCATCGTCACCACTGAGCAATCCATAGATTTCGTTGGCGGGCGTCGACACGATTCGACCCGGCGCTCTCAGCTCAGATAGGTGTAGCCGCTGAGGCCTGCGTCGAGTTCCGCCAGCAGTTCGGTCTTTTCCTCGGCGGATATATCCAGGTTCTCGAACTTGTGGCGGTAACTCTGCGCCAACTCCTCCGGCGCCAGATGCACATAGCGCAGCAGTTCGTCGGTGCGATCGCCGTACTCGGCGTCTTCCAGCCGCCAACTGTCGTCGGTCAACACCACATTGACGGCATTGGTATCACCGAACAGGTTGTGCATATCGCCCAGAATTTCCTGATAGGCGCCTACCATGAAAAAGCCGACCAGGTAGGGCTCGCCTTCGCGCAGCTTGTGCATCGCCAGGGTCGGCATCACGCCTTCCCGATCGACGTAGTGTTCGAGTTGTCCGTCCGAATCGCAGGTGAGGTCGCACAGGCGCGCACGCACGGCCGGGACTTCATCCAAACGGTGCAGCGGCAGGATCGGAAAGACCTGTTCGATCGCCCAGGCGTCCGGCAGCGACTGGAACAGCGAGAAATTGCAGAAGTACTTGGCGGACAATTTGAGCTGAAGCTCGTCGATCGTTTCACGATGGGCGCGGATCGAGGCATCCAGCCGCGGGATCGCCGCGCGCGCCACCGCGTAGTAGGCCCGTTCGGCATAGGCGCGCTGTTCGAGATTGAGACGCCCATGCGCGTACTGGCCCTGCGCCTCGCCCAGGAAATGCGCGGCATCGTGCAGCGACTCGATCGGCCCCTGTGAGTCGATTTCGTCGAACAGCGCGAAGAAATCCCGCAGGATCGCCGGGGCGTCGGCCGGCAGCGCCGGCAAGTCGTGATCCGGCACCGTTTCCTGATCGATGATGGAACTGATCAATACCGCGTGATGCGCCGTCAGCGCGCGGCCGGATTCGGAGATCACATTCGGCTCCGGCTCGCCGGTGCTGGCGCAGATTTCCTGCAAGGCGCGCAGGATGTTGCGCGCGTACTCGCGCAGCGAATAGTTCATCGAACACAGGCTGCGCGAGCGGGTACCTTCGTAGTCCACACCCAGCCCGCCACCCACGTCCACCGTGTCAACGGGCGCGCCGAGCTGTCGCAGCTCCACGTAAAAGCGGGCCGCTTCCTGCAAGCCGCGCGCGATGTCCTGCACGTTGGCGACCTGAGAACCAAGGTGGAAGTGGACCATGCGCACGGTATCCAGCTGTCCGGCCTCGCGCAGCATGTTGACCGCCGCCAGTATCTGCGGCGGCGTCAAGCCGAACTTCGACTTCTCGCCGCCGGTGTTCTGCTGGGTGCTGGCGAACTTCGAGGACAGGCGCACGCGCAGACCCAGCAGCGGTGAGACTCCCAGCGCCTTGGATTCGGCGAGCACGATCGGCAGTTCCGACAGTTTCTCGACGACGATGTAGACGCGGTGACCCAGCTTGGTGCCGATCAGTGCCCGCCGAATGTATGAGCGGTCCTTGTAGCCATTGCACACGATGACGCTATCGGCCGGGGCCAGCCCCAGCACGGCGGCCAGTTCCGGCTTGCTGCCGGCTTCCAGGCCGACGCGGGCCCCGCCGTGCGCCACGATGGCCTTGACCACGTCGGCCTGCTGATTGACCTTGATCGGATAGACGGCGGTGTAGCGCCCGCCGTAACCCAGTTCCCCGATGACACCCGAAAACGCGTCCGCCAAGGCGTCGACGCGGTCGTGCAGGATGTCCTTGAAGCGCACCAATACCGGCAGGTCCAGGCCTTCCTGCGGCAGCCGGCGGGCCAGTTCGTACAGATCGACCTCGGCGCCGTTGTCGCGATGCGGCCGCACCACCACGTGCCCGGCTGCATTCACGTCGAAGTAGCCCTCGCCCCAGAACGGGATGTTGTATTGCGCTCGCGCGTCGCTCGCGGCCCAGTCGCTCATGCTTGAATTGCGTCCTTCATATTGGTGAACATGCGCTGCCCCTATACTCGCGCGCTCGAAAAGCCGCGCCCTGGAAACTGCCGATGTCCCTAGATCAATCCTGGTTCACCGAGTCGGACGACAACACCGGACTCGCGTTTTCGCTGAAGCTCGGCCAGGCCGTACACAGCGAGACCACGCCCTATCAGACGATCGACATCTACCGTACCGAAACCTTCGGTTACCTGATGACGATCGACGGCTGCACCATGGTGAGCACTCGCGACAATTTTCTCTACCACGAGATGATGTCGCACCCGGCGCTGAACAGCCATCCGGCGCCCAAGCGCGTGGTCATCGTCGGCGGCGGCGACTGCGGCACTTTGCGTGAGGTGCTCAAGCATCCCGAGGTCGAATCGGCGGTGCAGGTGGAGATCGATGAACGCGTCACCCGTCTGTCCGAACAGTACTTCCCGGAACTGTGCGAATCCAATGAGGACCCTCGGGCCGAACTTTACTTCGGCGATGGCATTCAATGGATGAAGGACGCCCCGGCGGAATCGATCGACGTACTGATCATCGATTCCACCGACCCGATCGGGCCGGCCGAAGGCCTGTTCGGCAAGCGCTTCTACGCCGACTGCATCAAGGCGCTCAGGCCTGACGGCATTCTGGTGCATCAATCGGAATCACCGCTGCTGCATCTCGAACTGATCACGGCGATGCATCGCGCCATGCGTGACAGCGGCTTTGCGCAGACACAGCTGCTGCACTTCCCGCAGACGATCTACCCGAGCGGCTGGTGGAGCGCCTCACTGGCCTGCAAGTCCGGCGCGCCCCTGGCGCAGCGTCTCGACGAAGCCGCGATTGCAGCACTGAAGTGCCGCTACTACTCGGCAGCGATTCACCGTGGCGCCTTCGCCTTGCCGCCGTTCGTCGAACAGGCGCTCAAGGCCCTGTAGCACCGCACCGGCAGCAAGCCGGTATCACCGGCTTATGGCGCGACCATGAAGCCCGGCGGCTCCGGCGCGGTCCAAAGCACTTCCGCGGCGTCCTCGGCGCAGTAACGCCGCGCCGCCTCGGCGGCCTCCTGGATCAAAGCCTGGCGCTCCTCGGGCGCCATCGGGGCCGGCCGGCCGCTCGGGTCGCGCCCAGAAACCTGTGTCGCGCTTCGGTAGGCCGCGACCCGCTCCTGACGTAGACGACACTCCGCCCTGACTTTCTCCGCAAACTCGCGTGGCACGACCGACAGCGATCGGGGCGCGATCTGGCGCGATTCGATGTAGTGACGATCAAGGCGCAGGGCTGGGCCCGGCGCACGATCCGCGTAGTGCACGACGCCGTTCGCGTCCGTCCACTTGTAAACGCCGGCCGCAAGAGACAGGGACGTAGACATCAGCATCGGTAGTAACCACACGCAGATGCGGGCGACCGGTTTCATTGACTGTCGGCGGCGCAAGTGTCTCGAACCCGGGCCTGCGTCCGTTCGAGCAGCTGCGCATGCTGAACCGCGTCGAGCGTTCGGCGCTGGCCCAGGGCGTCTTCCTCGATGATGCTTTCGGCGTCCCGATACTGCTGCAGGCGCTGCCTTGCCACCTCGCAATCCGCCGACGCTGACGGGGCCTGCGTGCCGGAAGCAGGCATCGCCCGGTCGGGAATTTGGGCGGCGCCCGGCGCCGGCTGGTCGCCGAAGTGCGCGCGTCCCTGGGCGTCGACCCAGCGATAAATCGTCGCACCGCTGACCGCAGTTGGTGCAGCCAGACAGAGGCTCAACAGGAATACGATTTCGCGCAGCATTGGCGCCCTCCCCCGACCAGCGCTCAGTGTATTGCGCGGCTGACGGCGCGCACAAACGGCGTTCGACCCGGGCGCTGCCCGAACGCAAGGCTCAGGGAGCCACGGCCACCGCAGTCTCGAACCGACGCATCCACCAGGGCACGTCAATGTGGATCACCTCGACTTCGCCCGTGCCCGAAGGCGCGTGAATCGCACGACCGCCGCCGAGCCACATCACCACATGAACACCGTTTGCCTGATTTCCGGGAAAGCGAAAAAACAGCAAATCGCCGGGACGCACGTCCTCTGGGTCAATTTCCAGGCCGCTGTGCATCTGATCGCGCGCCGAACGGGGCAAACTCAGACCCGCCGCCCGGTAACTGAAATACACCAGACCGCTGCAATCGAATCCCGCAGAGTCGGCACCGCCATAGCGATAGGGTCGGCCCAGCTGACCCAATGCGGCATCGAGCGCACGCTCGCGTGTTCCTGCATCACCCTGTTGCGGACGCAAGGGCTCACCGCCGCAGCCCGTCAGAATCAGCACGGCCCAGCACAGCAGCAGCCAGGGGCGCAGCAGAATCATGCCGTCGGGGCGCCGCATTTCAGGATAATCAGCGGAGTCTCACTGGGTAGAGGTCGTGCGTGACGAATCCACGGCGGCGGCTGACACGTGTTCAGACCGCGTCGGAACCTCGTTCTCCGGTACGAATGCGCGTGGCCTGCCCGAGATCGTAGACGAAGATCTTGCCATCGCCAATTTCGCCGGTGCGCGCAGCCTGGGTAATCGCCTCCGTCGCCGGCTCGACCATGTCCGGCTCCAGCGCGAGTTCGATCTTGATCTTGGGCAGCAGGTCAACAACATACTCAGCACCGCGATACAGCTCGGTGTGCCCCTTCTGCCGCCCGAACCCACGAACCTCGGTCACCGTCATGCCCTGCACGCCGATATCCGACAGCGCTTCGCGCACTGCGTCGAGCCGGAACGGCTTAATGATCGCAATCAGCATTTTCATCGGCACTGCCCTTCTGTTGTTCCTGGAACCCGATCCAAGTTCCGATCAATGTAGAGGGCAGTGTAGACGGCGCCTCGCGCAAAAAGAAAGGCGGGCGCATTGCTGCGCCCGCCCGGTTTGCCGCAAGACCGCGGGGAATCAGTCCCGCTTGAATTCCGGATAGGCCTCGAGGCCACATTCGGAAAGGTCCGTACCCATGAGCTCTTCTTCTTCGCTGACGCGCAGACCGAGGATCATCTTGAGGACGAACCAAACGATCAGACTGGTGACGAACACCCAGACGAAGATGCTGACCAGACCCAGCAGCTGGGCGCCGAAGCTCGCATCCTCATTGGTGATCGGTACCGCCATCAGCCCCCACATGCCAACCACGCCGTGGACCGAGATGGCACCAACCGGATCGTCGATCTTGAGCTTGTCGAGACCGATGATCGAGAACACCACGATGATGCCGCCCACGGCGCCGATCAGCGTGCCGACGACCGGAGTCGGGGCCAGCGGTTCGGCGGTGATGGCGACCAGGCCCGCGAGTGCGCCGTTGAGCGCCATCGTGAGATCGGCCTTGCCGAACACCAGACGTGCCACGACCAGCGCGGCGATGGTACCGCCGGCCGCCGCCATGTTGGTGTTCACGAAGACGCGTGCCACTGCATTGGCCTCGTCGATGTTCGACACCACCAGTTCGGAACCACCGTTGAAGCCGAACCAACCCAGCCACAGGATGAAGGTACCCAGAGTGGCCATCGGCATGTTCGCACCCGGAATCGGGTTGATCTTGCCGTCTGCGCCGTACTTGCCGAGACGCGGACCGAGCAACAGTACGCCCGCCAGTGCCGCGGAAGCGCCGCACAAATGCACGATGCCGGAACCTGCGAAGTCGTTGAAGCCAGCGGCGTCGAGGAAGCCGCCACCCCACTTCCAGAAGCCCTGAACCGGGTAGATGAAGCCGGTCATGAAGACGGCGAAGGCGAAGAACACCCACAGCTTCATGCGCTCGGCCACCGCACCGGAGACGATCGACATCGCGGTCGCAACGAACACGACCTGGAAGAAGAAGTCCGACAAGCCGGAGTAGTAGGTATCACCACCGCTGGCCAGCACGTCTTCGACCGAGTTGTCACCGCCGCCCAGCAAACCGCCGAAGCCGGGGAAGTACGGACTCATCGCATCGCCCGGATACATGATGTTGTAGCCCATCAACATGTACATGACGCAGGCCACGGCATACAGGCCGATGTTCTTGGTCAGGATCTCGGCCGTGTTCTTGGCACGAACCAGACCCGATTCGAGCATCGCGAAGCCGGCCGCCATCCACATGACGAAGGCGCCCATCACCAGGAAGTAGAACGTATCCAGTGCATATGCGAGCTGGACCGTCGCATTTTCGGCATCGGACATTTCCGCCGGAGCCTCTTCCTCGACCATGACCTCGGCTTCCTCGGCCATCGCCGGTGCCTCGTCCATGGTCGCCTCGGGCGCCATTTCCTCGGCCGTTTCCATCGTTTCCGGCGCCATCTCATCCTGCGCCATCGCGAGCCCGCTGAAGCCCAACATCATGGCCGCGAGCAATGACATCAAACGCATCGTTTTCATGCTTTTGTCCCCCTGATTTTTAAAGCGCGTCTTTGCCGGTCTCGCCGGTCCGGATGCGGACCGCCTGTTCGAGCGAAAACACAAACACCTTGCCGTCCCCGATCTTGCCGGTGTGTGCTGCCTTGGTGATCGCTTCGATCGCCGCGTCGAGCGTTTCGTCTTCGACAGCGACTTCGAGCTTCACTTTCGGCAGGAAGTCGACGACATACTCCGCTCCCCGGTACAGCTCGGTATGACCCTTCTGACGACCGAAACCCTTGACCTCGGTAACGGTAATCCCTTGCACGCCGATCTCCGAAAGCGCCTCACGCACTTCGTCAAGCTTGAACGGCTTGATGATGGCCGTAATTAGTTTCATCTGTAGAACTCCTGGACCCAGTCGTATCCCCATCCCACCTGGCAGTCGAGGTGGGCTCGGGTTACCCCCCAATGCATCTAACATGCCAGTGCATGCGTTCCGAAATGGAATTTCCCGCACCATCTTGGTGCCGCTCACAGCTTGTGCTCGCGTCCAGACACTAACTTGTCTAGGCTTGAGGCTGAGTCCGATTCGGGGTGTACGCGATGTCGACAAGCCGGCAACTGGAAGAGCTGGCCGCAAAATTGGCGCAGGCGCTGCCACCAGGCCCCAAGGGCCTGAGGCGCGAACTGGAGGACAATTTCCGGGCGGTGCTGCGCGCCCACCTCGATCGGCTCGATCTGGTGTCCCGCGAACGCTTTGACGTTCAGGCGGAATTGCTGGCACGCACCCAACAGAAGTTGCAGCGTCTGGAGCAACGACTCGACGCATTGGAATCCCGCTCCGCCTCGAATACATCCGCCTGAACCGGCGCGGGTTCCTGAGCCGTTCATGTCCCAGCACAGCCTCGCAACTGTCCACTCGCGGGCGCAGAACGGCTTGCAGGCGGACTTGGTCACGGTGGAAGTGCATCTCGCCCCCGGTCTGCCAGGACTGTCGATCGTCGGCCTGCCCGAGGCCGCTGTTCGTGAGTCCAAAGACCGTGTACGCGCCGCCATACAGAATTGTGGCTACGAGTTCCCGGCGCGCCGCATCACGGTCAATCTGGCGCCGGCGGACCTCCCCAAGGAAGGCGGACGCTTCGATCTTGCGATCGCCCTCGGCATCCTCGCCGCATCGCGGCAGATTCCACACGAATCGCTGAGCGACATCGAGGTACTGGGCGAACTGCGTCTGTCCGGCGCGATTGCGCCGATCCGTGGCGCGTTGCCCGCCGCGATCAAGGCTGCGGGCGCTGGGCGACGCCTGCTGGTGCCACTCGAAAATCTCGGCGAGGCCACGCTCGCCCCCGCCGCCGAGGCGATCGCCGCCGAACGTCTCGGCGATCTATGCGAGCAATTGCAGCGCGGCCCGCTCGCCAGTAGCGAGCCGCCCAAGCTTGAGCCGACACCGTTCGCACAGCCCGATATCGCCGACGTGCGCGGACAACATCAGGCCAAGCGCGCGCTCGAAATCGCTGCCGCAGGCGGACATTCCCTGCTCATGGTCGGACCGCCCGGCAGCGGCAAATCCATGCTGGCACAGCGCCTGCCGGCCCTGCTGCCACCACCGGACGCTGCCGAATCTCTGGAAATCGCCAGCGTTGCGTCCATTTCACGAGAAGGCTTTGACGTATCCCGCTGGGGCCAGCGCCCGTACCGCGCGCCGCACCACACCGCTTCGGCCGTGGCTCTGGTCGGCGGCGGCAGCGACCCGCGCCCCGGCGAGATCACGCTGGCGCACGGCGGCGTGCTGTTTCTCGACGAACTTCCGGAATTTCAACGACAGGTGCTGGAGGCGCTGCGCGAGCCATTGGAAACCGGACAGGTCACGATTTCGCGCGCTGGACGGCAGGCCGATTTTCCGGCTCGGTTTCAGTTCGTGGCGGCGATGAACCCCTGCCCCTGCGGCTGGAGCGGTGATCGCGAACGCGAATGCCGCTGTTCGCCGGACCGCATTCATCGTTATCGGGACCGGATCTCGGGGCCGCTGCTGGACCGGATCGACCTGCACATCGAGGTGCCCCGGCTGCCGGCTGCGGAACTCAGTGGATCGTCCAATGCATCGGCTACTGAAACCACAACTGAGGTTCGAGCCCGCGTCATCCGCGCCCGAGAACAGCAGTTGCGGCGATCGGCCCGACCCAATGCCGCGCTACTGCCAAACGAGCTGGACAGCCTGGTTGAACTGAGCGAAATGGCCCGATCCATATTGGTGCAGTACGCGTCCAAAATGGTGCTTTCGGCGCGCGCCATGCACCGCGCCGTTCGTGTCGCGCGCACCATTGCGGACCTTGGCGACAGCGCGCAGATTCGGCCGGCGGACATGGCAGAAGCGCTGCGTTATCGCGCGTTGTCCAGCTGACTAAGCGCTTTCTTGCCAAACAAAAACCCCGGCTGTCGCCGGGGTTTTCGTAACATCCCTTCAAAATGAAACTGATTACAGATCGAAGCTCTTGGACAGGCCCAACACGAACTTGGGATCGTCGTCGTCGATGTCCGTAACAACGATCGCGAAGCTGGCGCTCAGCGTGTCATCGATCGCGGTGGAAATACCGAGGCTGTAGTCGATGTAGTCGGTATCTTCCGCGCCGTCCTCACCTTCGAAGGCATCGCCGAAGCTGTAGCCGATCGCAATATCCAGCGAGGTCTTGTCGGACAATGGCGCAGAGAAGCCACCGTTGACGTAGTGGCTCAGGTCAGCCTCGACGCCGAAGTAGTCACCCACCGCGCCGTAGTAAGCCAACGAGAACATGCCAAACGACAGGCTGCCGTAGATTTCCGTGGTGTTGGCAGACGGGTCGAACCCGTACTCATCCTCTTCCGGATAATAGTAGTAGACGACACCGAAGTCGTAGCCCATACCACCAGCCGTCTCACCGCCGAAACCCGCGTAGAGATCAAGCTCGGTATCGCCGGCGCCCCAATTGACATTGGATCCCCAAGTCCCCAAGTAGAAACCGGAATCTGCTGCGTAATCGATGCCGCCCTGAATTGCCGGTTCACCACCGTCGCCCTGCGGAATACCGCGGAACATGTATTCGCTGACCGCGCCCACGTTCCCCGACCAACCGGCAAATGCGGTGGGGCTCGCAGCCGCCGCGCACAATGCCGCCATAGCAGCCACTCGCTTCATTTTGAACATGTAAACCTCTCCCAATCGGTTGCGCAATGATTTTCTGAACTTATGCACGGCGCGGAGGCTGCCCTCCATGAATGCCCAATTCCCCCGAATCGCCGAGCACCACATTGCAGCAATTTGGATGCCAAATCGGTGCGCACCGGAAATCCGGCCCAAAACAAAACTGCCGGCTCGTCTCGGACGAACCGGCAGTTTCTGATTCCGCTCGCGTGAGGCGCCCCGCCAGACAGTGACTACAGACCGGACTGGCCGAGCATGTACTCCACCGCCTCGTGCACTTCTTCGTCGGACAGCGACGGATCACCGCCCCGCGCAGGCATCTGGTTGATGCCGTTGATCGCGCCCTCGACGATGGCGTCCACGCCACCCTGAGCGTCGATGCGCGCCTTCCAGGCGGCAGCCTCTCCGATTTTGGGGGCGCCGAGTACACCCGCCTGATGGCAGGCGCCGCAGACCTTGCCGACGATTTCCTCGCCGCTCATCGGCGCCCGCGAGCTCGCTTCGGTCTTCTGCATCAGTGCCGCCGGATCGGTCACGACCATGGCAACGGGTTTGACGCGATCTTCGAGTCGAGCCATGGCCGCGGGGTCCGTGCTTTCATTGGTCGCCGAGAAGTCGACGATGGAGGCCGCGATCGCGATGAGGAAGGCAAGGCCCACCAGAACCGCGAGGACCGTGAGGAAAGTAGCGAGAAATTTCTTGTCGTGATTGGCGTGGTCCACCAGCGGACTCCGGTCCCGTGAGAAAAATTAAGGCGCGCAGTATAGCGATGCCGCGCACGGTTGGCGTAGCGATAAACGGCTCAAATCGATAGCTTATCCGGCGAATTGTAGTACAGCGGCACCGCCCATGCGGATGCGGCTCACTGCGGCGGTGCCGACGGTCACGTGCTCTGCAAACCGGATTCGATTCAATAGACCGCGCAGCCGGTCTTGTCCTGCATCTCCTCACGACTGACGTCCGGTGCCAGCTCCACCAGCCGAAGTCCCTCGGGCGTCACATCGAGCACGCCCAGTTGGGTAATGATGCGATCGACCACGGCGACGCCGGTCAACGGGAGGTCGCAGTTCCCGAGGATCTTGTGCGACCCGTCCTTTGCAGTGTGTTCCATCATCACTACCACGCGCTCGACACCGGCCACCAGATCCATCGCACCGCCCATGCCCTTGATCATCTTGCCGGGCACCATCCAGTTCGCCAGATCGCCACGCTCGGACACTTGCATGGCGCCGAGAATCGACAGGTTGATGTGTCCGCCGCGAATCATCGCGAAAGAGTCCGCGCTGGAAAAATAGGCGCTGCCAGGCAGCTCGGTGATCGTCTGCTTACCGGCATTGATCAGATCCGCGTCGACCTCGCTGTCCAGTGGATACGGACCGATACCCATGAGGCCGTTTTCGCTCTGCAACCACACGTCCATGCCTTCCGGGATATAGCCTGGAATCAGGGTGGGCAGACCGATTCCAAGGTTGACGTAGTAACCATCCTGCAGCTCCTGCGCCGCGCGCTTCGCCATCTGTTCGCGTGTCCAGGCCATGTCAGCTCTCCCGCGTGGTGCGCTTTTCGATGCGCTTCTCAGGACTGGGGTTGTGTACCAGGCGCTTCACGTAGATGCCGGGCGTATGAATCATGTCGGGATCGAGCTCGCCGACGTCCACCAGTTGCTCGACCTCCGCAATGCACATCTTCGAGGCTGTTGCGCACATCGGATTGAAGTTGCGCGCGGTCTTGCGAAACACCAGATTGCCGGCGCGGTCGGCCTTCCAGGCCTTCACCAGGGACACGTCCGCGCGCAGGCTCTTTTCCATGACATAGGGCTCGCCGTCGAACTCGCGTACCTCCTTGCCCTCGGCCACCAGCGTGCCGTACCCGGTCTTGGTGTAGAACGCCGGAATCCCGGCGCCGCCAGCCCGCAGCTTCTCGGCGAGACTGCCCTGCGGCGTGAACTCCAACTCCAGTTCGCCAGCCAGGAACTGCCGCTCGAACTCCTTGTTTTCGCCCACGTAGGACGAAATCATCTTGCGGACCTGTCGCGACTCCAGCAGTACGCCCAAGCCGAAACCATCGACACCCGCATTGTTCGAAATCACCGTCAGATCCTTGCAGCCGGTTGCGCGCAAGGCCTCGATCAGCGCCTCGGGAATCCCGCACAGCCCGAAGCCGCCCACCGCCAGTGTCATGCCGTCGCGAACCACGCCCTCGAGCGCGGCGGCAGCACTGGGATATTGTTTGTTCATCGTCTCGTCCTCCAGCCTAAGGCTGTTTCAGGCCGATTTCGCATGCGGTGCGGAACGTCAGCCACTCGCATTCATTCGGCCGGCTCGAACTCGACCAGTTCGGCGCCATCGGCAACCTGTTCGCCAACGGCGCAGAGAAAGCCCGTGACCGTGCCGCGTGCCGGCGCCGAAAGCGTGTGTTCCATCTTCATCGCCTCCATCACCACCAACGGTGTTCCCTTGTCGACCAGCACACCGACCTCGGCCGGCAGCTCCAGTATCTTTCCCGGCATCGGCGCCAGCAAACCGCCCTGCGCATCCTGCTCCTCACCAGCATGCGCCAGCGGATCGAGGCGCGTCAGCCGGTACGAGATCCCGCCAACGAAGACCTGCAGAATCTCGCCGAGCGCAACGACGCGCGCATTGAAATGCCGGTCGCCGACGGTGGCCTGCAAACGGCCGCTCGCATCGACGCGCGCCTGCGCGGTCTCGCCATCGATCCGGTAGCCCTCCGGGGCGTACTCCACTTCGAGCACGCGGTGCGCGTCGTCATGCATCCATTCGATCTTGCGCCGCAACAAGCCATTGAGGCGCCAACCATCCGCCTGCGCCCACGGTGACCAGGGATCGAGCGAACCGGCCGCATCGTCGGCGCGCGCGCGCGCTTCATCCAAAAGATGATGCAGCTCGGCCGCTTCGAAGGCCTCGCGCGGCGGCAGTGCGGCGGGCGCAAGCAGAACCTCGCGCGCGCGTTCGATCAGTCCGGTATCGACACGCCCGTCACGGAAGTCGACATGGTCGATCAGGCGCGCCAGGAAACGGGCGTTGTTGCCCACGCCCGCCACCTCGAATTCGGCGAGCGCACCCAACATGCGGTTGATGGCGCGATCACGGGTTTCGTCCCAGACGATGAGCTTGGCCAGCATCGGATCGTAGTGCGGGCTGACTTCGTCGCCCTGGTCAACGCCGCTGTCGATCCTCACATGCGCCGATTCGGCCGGCGTGCTGAACAGCGCCAAGCGACCGATCGACGGCAGAAAACCCTTTTCCGGCTCCTCGGCGTAGAGCCGCACTTCGATCGAATGTCCATGCAGAGGCACCTGCTCCTGGCTCAGCGGCAGCGCTTCGCCGGCGGCGATCCGCAGCTGCCATTCGACCAGATCAAGTCCGGTGATCATCTCCGTGACCGGGTGCTCCACCTGCAGACGCGTGTTCATCTCCATGAAATAGAACCGGCCACTCGTATCCGCGATGAACTCGACGGTGCCGGCACCGACGTAGCGGACGGCGCGCGCAGCGTCACAGGCGGCCTTGGCCATGGCGGCACGCTGCTCGCCATCGATGCCGGGCGCCGGCGCTTCCTCGACCACCTTCTGGTGGCGTCGCTGCGCCGAGCAATCGCGTTCGTGCAGGCTGATCACCGAGCCCTGGCTGTCGCCAAACACCTGAATTTCGATGTGCCGCGGCTGCTGCAGATACTTCTCGATCAGCACCTGCTCATCGCCGAAACTGGTGCGCGCCTCGCGCTGGCAGGACACCAGCGCCGCCGCGAACTCGCCGCTGCCCTCGACCACGCGCATGCCCTTGCCGCCGCCACCGGCCGAGGCCTTGATCAGCACTGGATAGCCGATCTCATCGGCCTTGGCCTGCAGCAGCGCCGGGTCCTGTTCGTCGCCGTGATAGCCGGGCACCAGCGGCACACCGGCGGCGTGCATCAGCGCCTTGGCCGCGGACTTGGAGCCCATGGCCTGAATCGCCGCCACCGGCGGGCCGATGAAGACGACGCCGGCCTCGGCACAGGCCCGCGCGAAACCCTCGTTCTCGGACAGGAAGCCGTAGCCCGGATGGATCGCCTCGGCGCCGCTGCGACGTGCCGCGTCGAGGATGTTCCGCACCTGCAGGTAGCTGTCCTTGGAAGCGGCCGGCCCCACGCAATAGGCTTCGTCCGCCAGCCGCACATGGCGCGCGTCGGCATCGGCCTGCGAATACACGGCGACGCTGCGAATGCCGAGACGCCGACAGGTCCTGATGATGCGGCAGGCGATTTCGCCACGATTGGCGATCAGTATTTTTCCGAACATCAGAATGTGCTCCCCGACAACAAGCTGCGCGTGCCGAAGATGGCGTCGGTCTCGTTCCTGGAAACTCTCATCGCAGGGCGCTCCATCACATCCGGAACACGCCGAAGCGCGTTTGCGGAATCGGCGCATTGAGCGCGGCCGACAGACCCAGCGCCAGCGTACGTCGCGTCTGCGCGGGGTCGATGATGCCGTCGTCCCAAAGCCGCGCCGTGGCGTAGTACGGATCACTCTGATGTTCGAACTGGTGGCGGATCGGATCGCGAAATGCGGTCTCGTCCTCGGCGCTCCAGGACTTGCCCCTGGCTTCCAGCGCGTCGCGGCGCACGGTGGCGAGCACACTCGCGGCCTGCTCGCCGCCCATCACCGAGATTCGCGAATTCGGCCAGCTCCACAGGAAACGCGGCGAGTAGGCGCGGCCACACATGCCGTAGTTGCCGGCCCCGAAGGAGCCCCCGACCAGCACCGTGAACTTCGGCACCTGTGCGGTGGCCACAGCCGTGACCATCTTGGCGCCGTCCTTGGCGATGCCGCCGTTCTCGTACTTGCGCCCCACCATGAATCCGGAAATGTTCTGCAGGAACAGCAGCGGAATGCCGCGCTGCGCGCATAGTTCGATGAAGTGCGCGCCCTTTTGCGCGGACTCGGCGAACAGAATGCCGTTGTTGGCGACGATGCCCACCGGATAACCGTGAATGTGCGCGAAACCGGTCACTAGGGTGGCGCCATAGCGCGCCTTGAACTCGTCCAGCCGCGAACCGTCGACCAGGCGCGCGATGACTTCACGCACGTCGTAGGGCTTGCGCGCATCCGCCGGAATCACACCGTAGATTTCTTCCGGATCGTAAAGCGGCGCTTCCGGCGCCTGCAGATCCACGCCCGGCTGCTTGCAGCGATTGAGGTTGGACACGAGGCGACGCACCAGTGACAGCGCATGGTGATCGTTTTCGGCCAGATGGTCGGCCACGCCGGACAGGCGCGTGTGCACATCGGCGCCGCCGAGATCCTCGGCGCTCACCACCTCGCCGGTAGCCGCCTTCACCAGCGGCGGGCCGCCGAGAAAGATCGTGCCCTGATTGCGCACGATCACGGTTTCATCCGACATCGCCGGCACATAGGCACCGCCGGCGGTGCACGAGCCCATCACGCAGGCGATCTGCGGTATGCCCTGCGCCGACAGATTGGCCTGGTTGAAGAAGATACGACCGAAGTGCTCCTTGTCCGGAAACACCTCGTCCTGCATCGGCAGGAAGGCGCCACCGGAATCGACCAAATAAACGCAGGGCAGATTGTTCTCGCGCGCGATTTCCTGGGCCCGCAGATGCTTCTTGACGGTCATCGGGTAGTAGGTACCGCCCTTGACGGTCGCGTCGTTGGCCACGATCACGCATTCCCGACCGCGGATGCGGCCGATGCCGGCCACCGCGCCGGCACTGGAAATCTCGCCGCCGTACATGCCCCAGGCCGCCAGCGGCGACAGTTCCAGGAACGGCGAACCGGCATCCAGCAACGCATCGATACGCTCGCGCACCAGCAGCTTGCCGCGCGCCACATGCTTGGCGCGCGCGGCTTCGGACTCGCCCTGCACCACGCGCTGCATGGCCTCGCGCAGTTCGTCCACCTGCGTCTTCATGCCCGCAGCATTGGCGCGGAATTCCTCGCCGGAGGTCCGCAATTTCGATCGGATGATGCTCACCCGAGCGTCTCGCCGAAGAGTTCGCGCCCGATCAGCATGCGGCGGATTTCCGAGGTCCCGGCCCCGATTTCGTAAAGCTTGGCGTCGCGCCACAGGCGGCCGACCGGAAACTCGTTGACGTAACCGTTACCGCCCAGCGCCTGGATCGCCTGCCCGGCCATCCAGGTGGCCTTTTCGGCCGCATACAGAATCGCGCCGGCCGCATCCTTGCGCGTGGTTTCGCCGCGGTCACAGGCCTTGGCCACGGCGTAGACATAGGCACGGCAGGCGTTGAAGCCCACATACATGTCCGCCAGCTTGCCCTGCATCAACTGGAACTCGCCGATGGCCTGGCCGAACTGCTTGCGCTCGCGCACGTACGGCAGCACCGCGTCGAGGCAGGCGGCCATGATGCCCAGCGGCCCACCGGACAGGACCACCCGCTCATAGTCCAGGCCGGACATCAACACATTGACGCCGCGTCCCACCTCGCCCAGTACATTGTCTTGCGGCACCTCGCAATCCTCGAACACCAGCTCGCAGGTGTTGGAGCCGCGCATGCCGAGCTTGTCGAGCTTCTGCGCCGTGGAAAATCCGGCAAAGCCCTTCTCGATCAGGAAGCCGGTGATGCCGCGCGCGCCGGCGACGGGATCGGTCTTGGCGTAGACGATCAGCGTGTCCGCGTCCGGGCCATTGGTGATCCACATCTTGCTGCCGTTGAGCACGTAGCGGTCACCCTTGCGGTCCGCACGCAGGCGCATCGACACCACGTCCGAGCCCGCGCCGGGTTCGGACATCGCCAGGGCACCGACATGCTCGCCACTGATCAACTTCGGCAGGTAGCGCCGCTTCTGCGCCTCGCTGCCGTTCTTGCGCAACTGGTTCACGCACAGGTTCGAATGCGCGCCGTAGGACAGGCCGATCGAGGCGCTGGCGCGGGAGATTTCCTCCATCGCCACCACATGCGCGAGATAGCCCATTTCGGTTCCGCCGTATTCGGGCTCCACCGTCAGACCCAGCACGCCCAGTTCGCCGAACTTGCGCCACAGCGGCATCGGAAAGGCATTGTCCTGGTCGGTCTTCGCCGCCAGCGGCGCGATCTCACGCTGTGCGAATCTCTGCGTGATCTCACGCAGTTGGTCGACCTCCTCGCCAAGATCGAAATTCAGGCTTGCGCTCATCCGGGACTCGCTCCGTGCTGGCCACCCTTGTGTGTGTCCCACGATCCATAGCTGCGCAGCGACACCTGCCGGGTTTGGCGGCTCAGTGGAATGTGCCCGGCGCGACGGATTCTAGGCGCCACGCATCAAAAAGTGAAGTATGATTCATAAAAATAATTTAGATTCACATCATGGCTTACCAACGCTCACCGCTGATGCAGGAACGACTGGCCGACAACCGCCAGCGCATCCTGCGTGCCGCGCGTCGACTGGTGGCGAGCGGCGGCTTCCGGGCCGCGTCGATCAGCGCGGTGGCGGCGGAGGTCGGCTTGTCTACCGGCGCCATGTATCGCTACTTCCCGTCCAAGAAAGACCTGTTCGTGGAAGTGCTGGACGAGGCCGTCACCCATGAAGTGGCGATCCTGCGCGAGATCGTGGACCGACCGGTGCCGGCCATCGAACGCCTGCGCGCCGCCGTGGAATCCTTCGCAGCACGCGCCTTGCAGGGTCCATACCTCGCCTACGCCTTCATCGCCGAACCGACCGACCCCGAAGTCGAAGCCGCCCGTATCGTCTGCCGGCAGCGCTTCGGCGAAGTGTTCAAGGACGTCCTGCGCGCCGGCGTCACCAGCGGCGAGTTTCCCGAGCAGTCCGTCGAGGTCAGCGCGGCCTGTATCGTCGGCGCGTTCACCGAAGCCCTGGTGCGTCCGGTGGCGCCATCATCCAAGGCCAGCGACGCTCACGCGCTGATCGATGCGATTGCAGATTTCTGCGTGCGCGCGGCCATCGGGAGCACGCCTGGCTGATTGGACTTGCATCGGCCCGCCGCTCCGTCCGCTGCGACCCGGCGCCGTTTCGGGTCCATGACATTTCGAGTGGAAATCCTCGGTTTCATGCAGCAAGGTCCGGCCGGACGTAGGAAGGCGCGGGCTAGTGCGTGAGCGTGGCTCAGGTCAGGTCAGGTAGATGATCGCCATCAGGTAGCAGTGCATGCGAAACCCGCGCGCTCTTGCACTCGCGACTGGACTTTCGACTTGATGGATTCTGCGGTGCCGTTGGACAGGCCCAAGCCGGACGCTCCAGCAGACGTGCCACCCGAGCGACCGACATCGCTTGCGATAAGGTCGGCGCCAGCACTTCGAACAACAACATAAGGCCGCTGCCTGGACGCGCCCAGGGCGCCGCCGCCTATGTGGTTTTGCCACAGGCATCGCACCCCACACGCGGCAACTGCGCATGAATGAACGCGCAGTACTGGAAGAAGTGCAGATGCTGCCACGTGCGATCGCGTCGATCGTGGATGGCTTGATCGCTGGCGCTGCAGGCCGGGCAGCTCAAACGAGGCGAGCGACAGCCGACGTCGAAGTGGATCTCGCCCTGATCGGGTGTAAAGCGGATGTCCGTGACATGCCACGGCGAAGACAGTCCCAACGCCGCCGTGAACTGGGCTTCATATCCCCCACATGCTCGCTGCCCACTCTTCGTCACCGCCTCCATCAGACAGGGTGATTGGTTCTATCGGGGGTCGAGTAGCCCAAGGGATCTTCCCCCTCAGGCTCTCACAGATCCGTACGTGAATCTCTCGATTCATACGGCTCCTCGCATCCATGGCCCTGCATCATGGGTAGACGAATTCCCAATGTGCAAACAAACGAGGGTTACACTCCCGCCACCGCTTGAGCCAAGCCCAGGATCGGCGTTTGTGACCCCGCAACCGTTTGTATTTATTCCTTGCCCAGCAGCCGAGTCGAAGGTCAAGCCGTATCAGAAACCGTTTCAGCGGCTCCGGATACAGATGGCCAAAGTACCCAATCCAACCCCTGACTATGGGATTCAGCCGGTCCGCCAGCATCGGCAGCGTCAGCTGGGTACTTCGATTGATCTTCAGAGCCCGAATGACATGGGTCATCCGTTTCAGCGCTTTGCGCCCAACCGCTGGATTGAAGCCGGCAAACAGCCGTCCACGTCGATCCTGACAGGTCCGCGCGTGGAAACTGAAGCCCAGAAAGTCATAGCGCACAACCGGAAACTGGCTCGTACGCCGGTCATCTTTGCAGTACACCACCTGCGTCTTCGTCGGATGCAACCGCAATTTGCAGTCACTGAACCGAGAATGCAGCTCCGCCAGTAACGACCGGGCTTCCTGTTCGCTTCGGCAGTGGCACACCATATCGTCGGCATACCGCTCAAACTGCACCGACAGGTGTTTGTTCTGCATCCAGGCATCAAACACATAGTGCAAAAACAGGTTGGCCAGTAGCGGACTGATGACGCCACCTTGCGGTGTGCCACCGGTCCGGGCCTGAATCTGCCCGTCCTCTAATCGGACCGGACATTCCAACCATCGTCGGATGTAGAGTCGAATCCAGACTTCCGGCACATGGCGGTTCACAGCCCGCTGTAGAAGTTCATGGTCGATGGTGTCGTAGAAGGCTTCGATGTCCATTTCAACCACCCAGTCCGATCGCCAGTTGTTCCGGCGAGCCTGGGTCACCGCCTGGAGCGCACTTCTGCCCGGCCGATACCCAAATGAGGACGGATGAAACACCGACTCCAATCGCTGCTCAATCAGCAGCTTGACCACCATCTGAGCGACGCGATCATTGACCGAGGGAATGCCGAGCGGCCGTAACCGTCCGTCACCCTTCGGAATCAGTACCTGCCTGACCGCTTGGGGCTGGTAGCTCCCCGAGCTCATTCGATTCCACAAGGTATAGAGATTCCTGCTGAGCCTCGCCTGGTAGGCCTCTATGATGACATCATCGACGCCGGCAGCCCCTTTGTTGGCGGCCACCCGCTTCCATGCTTCCCAGACCACGCGCTTCGGAATCCCAAAGGGCTTGGCTCGGCTGCGGAGATCCTCCTGGATTCCAGTTGTCCCCACAGCCTCACCGGATGCGGCCATGCCTTCGCTCCAGCTCCATTACAGCGCCTTCATCACTACTACGCATGGCTCCGCCCCTGTGCCTCGCATCGGTACTCCAGTCCTGATGGGTTCTCCACTTGGACTTCTCCCTTCTCATCGAGGCGACAGGTTCCCAAGTTCCACACCAACGCCTGAACAACCGTCACGCCACCTCTATGCCGGATGCCGCCAGACCAGAAACAGGTATCCGTCTGACTCCTCCCGAGACGTTGTCGATTCCCGGTTTAGGCATCACTTCAGTTTTCGACACTTGGTCAGTGGTTCACTTTCGTTCGTCTCAGCTGCTCATACCTGACGGAATGATTCCCGCCTTTTCCAATGACGCTCACCACAATCACTCTTAATGACCGCAGCTCATGGTGGTTTGATGCCTCCGCCTGATCGGCGACATCGAGGGGCCCTCCCTCATCGCTGGTACAGCATGTCAGAGAGGCATCCACCTCTCCTCCTTCTTGGCATACCGACAACTATTCTGAGGCGGGGGAGCTCAGTAAAGGCTTGCAACTGACTCCATGGAAAATGGCTTCAGCGCCTGGGCGTCCCGCACCTTGAGGGCAAATTCCGGATCGACGAGCAGAGCCCGGCCCACAGCCACCAAATCGAATTCCCCCGCTTCCAGGCGCTCGCGAACGAGGTCAAGGTTGTCGCTGCCGCCCGTCTGCCCTGCGATGGAATTGATCAGGTCCGTGCCCAGGCCCACGCCACCAACGCAGATCGTCGGCTTGGCGCTCAATTTTTTCGCCCAACCGGCCAAGCTCAGGCTGGAGCCTGCGAACGCCGGCTTGCTGAACTGCCGGGTGCTGGCTTCGAAAATATCGACACCGGCATCGGCCAACATGCCCAACACCAGCTCCAGTTCGGCGGGGTTGCGGAAGCTCGTCGCCTCGTAGTCCTGCAGCTTCCACTGCGAGAACCGGAACAAGATCGGCAGCGGGCCGGCGGCGTCGCGGATCACCTTGACCGCCTCGGCCGCAAATCGCGCCCGGGCAGCGAGTTCGCCACCGTAACGATCCTGCCGGCGATTGGTCACGTCCCAGAAAAAGGAATCGATGAGATAGCCGTGCGCGCCGTGAATGGCGATTCCGTCGAAGCCCACGGCGCGAGCGTTCGCCGCACTGCGGGCGTAGCCGGCGATCACGTCGGCGATCTGGCTTTCGGTCATCGGCCGGGTCAGCGGCTCCACGCGCTCCAGATATCCCGGCATGATCGAATGCACCTGCCCCGCCGGCCCCCACAGCCCGGACGGGCGGCATGAGGGCGCGTCGGGATGCGGCCCCGTTTTTTCGATGCGTACGGGGCCCATGTGCCAA
Source organism: Gammaproteobacteria bacterium (assembly GCA_022599775.1). Lineage (GTDB taxonomy): Bacteria > Pseudomonadota > Gammaproteobacteria > Nevskiales > Nevskiaceae > Banduia. Next base: position 36,604 of record JAHZLQ010000025.1, on the reverse strand, counting down.
AGCTGGGGAAAGATCAGGCCGCCGGCTGCATGAACCTCGTCGACGACTCGACGCCAGCCATTCAGCGCGGCTTCGCCGTGCAGAAGCGGAAGATTGCGTTCCGCCACCGACCCCTCACCGGTCGACGCGGGGTGATCCACGCCGACCGCTTCGGTCACGATCAGCCCCACCTGCGCTTCGGCGCGGCGCCGGTAGTACCGAACCACGTCCTCGCCCGGCACGCCTTCGGGAGAAAAGCAGCGTGTCATCGGCGCCATCACGAACCGGTTGCGCGTCTGCAGATTGCCGATCCTGAAGGGCGTAAATAACACGTCGTTCTTGCCTGTCATTGCGTTTGCCTTTTCCTGGATGGAGGCCGCGGATCAGACCACGCGGTCCAGCAGCGGCTTGGGTGGCACACCGTCCACGCAAATGGACTTGATCGCCTGATACGCATCGCGCACCGCATCGCCGATACGGCCACATTGCCGGCTGTCGCCGATCGCCAACACGATGGGCGCGAAATCGGTGCCTGAGTTGAGTTCGCTGTGCGAGGGCCTGCGGCCCTGCGCGATGAAGACACGTGCCGCCGGTTGACTACTGTGGATACCGGCTTGATCGACTAGAACAACGCCACTGCTATCGATCGAGGCCAGCGTGCAGTGATCGCGAATCTCGATGCGCTGGTTTTCCTGGAGCCTACGCAGCAGGACCATGCGATAGACGCGCTCCGCAGCGCGCGCCAACTGCTTGGCGTCAGAGCGCGTCACCAACACCACCCGGTAGCCGCGTTCCGCAAGATACTCGGCCGTTTCGCAACCGGTCTCGCCACCGCCATAGACCAACAGCGGTACGGCGGTCGACTCCGGGCGCCAGGATTCGTCGCCCATCAAAGCTTCGTACGCATCGAACACGATCGGGGCGCTCAGACCCGGAATCGGTGGCGGCGCGGCATTGGCGCCATCCGCCAGCATCAGAACCGCCGGGCGCTCCTGCTTCAGGAGCTCGACATCAACACGCTTGCCGAGCCGGATGTCGACCGAGCTGCGCGCGAGTTCGTCTTTCAGGTATTGCAGGTACCACAGCAGCTTGTCCTTGAACGGCGGCGCTGCGGACGCGATCAGTCCGCCGCCGAGTTGCTCGCGCGCTTCATGCAGCTCTGTGCGGAAGCCGGCCTGATCGAGCATCAGGGCCGCCACCATGCCGCCTGGCCCCGCGCCCACCACCACGGCGCGCTCACCACGGCGCGCTCCAGCCGACAGCGGCGGATCAAGCTCGTGGCCGGTGCGCGGATTTTCCGCGCAGCCGACGCCCTGGCCGCTGTCGCCCAGCGCGACGCAAAAATTGCAGGAGGTGCAGGGGCGGATCGTTCGAACGCGCCCGGCACGCGCCTTTGCGGCCCAGGCCGGATCAGCCAGCAGCGGCCGCCCAATCGCGATCAGATCGGCATCACCTTCGCGCAGCGCGCGCTCCGCCGTAGCGGGCCAGCGAATCTGTCCCACGGTAATCACCGGCACGCCACTCGCGGCGCGCAGGCGGCGGCTGTAGGGCAGGCGCCAGCCCTCCGGCGCCGACATGGGATCAAGCACCTTGTCGAAGCTGCCATTGCCAATACCCGTGGAGACGTGGAGGGCATCGGCACCGGCCGCGACCAGCTTCGGCGCGATCCTTTCCATGTCGTCGATCGACAGGCCGCCGGCAACGAATTCGTCCGCCGATACGCGATACAGTAGTGGCACGGAGCCGATGGCGCGTTTGACGCGCCGAATCACCGAGGCCGGAAAATGCAGGCGCCGCTCCTCGTCGCCGCCCCAGGCGTCGTTGCGATGATTGGTGTACGGCGACAAAAACGAAGTCAGCAGATAGCCATGCGCACCATGCAGCTCGATCGCCTGGTAACCGGCCGCCACGGCTAGCTCGGCCGTCCTGCCGAAGCATTCGATCAGATGCTCGAGTTCAGCGTCGTCGAGCGCCTTGACGCCCAGACCCGAGGGATGACGCTTGGAGGGAATGTTGACCGGCCCGCGGGCGACACCTCCCTCCACAAACTCGCGGCGAGCGAAAGGACCGCCGTGCTGCAACTGCAGGCAGGCGACGCTGCCATGCGAGCGGATCATGCGCACGAGTTCACGATGCCCGTCCAGATTGCGCTCGTCCTCCAGGCTCAATTGCCGATGCTCGGAGATGCCGCTCACGCGATGCACAGAGGTGAACTCGACGATAATCATGCCGACACCACCAACCACGCGCTCACGGTAGAACGCGAGCTGCGCGGCCGTCACTTCACCCGATTCGCCCGCCAGGCCGGTGGACATGGGCGGCATTACGACGCGGTTGGGTACTTCTACCCCGGCGAGATCGAAGGGACTGAAGAGCATCGGGAACGGCTCAGTCTCCATGAGGCATGCTCGCTGTCATTGCAATGTCCTTAGCCATTTCGGCTGTTTCGGAAGCGCGCGAGAAGTCGCTCAACGGAATCCATGCAGGCCGCCATCGACCATGAGCGTCTGCCCGGTCACGTACGAGGAGACATCGGACGCCAGGAACACGGCAACCGCACCAATGTCCCGCTCGCAGTCGCCGATGCGGCCCAGCATGGTCTGGTCGAGCGTCGCCTGATACACCGCCGGGAACTCCTCGGCGAATTGCGTCATGCCGGGAGAATTGGCGAACGGACAAAGCGTGTTGACGCGTATGCCATCGCGTCCCCACTCACGCGCCGCCACCTTGCTCAGCGCCCGCACGGCCTCCTTTGAAGCCGCGTAGGCTGCGGTGCCGGCGAGTCCTTCGGTGCCGTTTCCGGAGCCGAAATTGATGACCGATCCGCTAACGGACGCCTTCAGGTGCGGGTGGGCAAGCTTCATCAGGCGAAAGGTCGCCAGTGCCCCGGTTTCCCAGTTCATGGCGATGTCCTCTTCACTTTGATCGACCAGCGCCTGCCCGACGCGCGTCTGGATCGCACAGTTGACCAGCACGTCGAGACCACCCAGAAACGCCATCGCCGTGTCGACCGCCGCCTCGCAATCCCGCAACTTGCCGACGTCGGCCTTGATCGCCAGCGCCCGCTGCCCCAAGCGCCCTACGTCCTGTGCCGTGCGCTCGCAATCCGCACCCAGGACATCGACCAAGGCGACGTCGATACCGACCTTGGCAAACGCCAGCGCAATTCCCCGCCCAATCCCGCGTCCCGCGCCCGTGATCAGCGCGCGCCTGGAAACGGAATCCGACATCAGCGACCGCCATCCATCGTGAAGCCGCCATCGACGTTGATCGTATGACCGGTGATGTAGCCCGCATCGGGACTGGCGAGGAACACTGCGGTGCGCCCGACCTCATGCTCGCAGGATCCAAGTCGTTTGATCGGCAGCACCGGCAGAATGTCGTTCCAGCCAAGCTCTGGATGTTTGACGAACTCGGCCATGGTCGGAGAGTCGGCGACCGGGCAGATCGTATTGCAGGTGATGCCGAAGTCGCCCCATTCGCGCGCGGCCACGCGCGTCATCGCGCGCTGTGCCTCTTTAGAAGCTGCGTAACCGAGAAAGGTGGCCGCACCGCGCACGCCCGCTCCGGAGGAGATGTTGACGATGCGGCCGCTGCCCGAAACCTTCAGGTGCTCGAAGCACTCTCGCATGAACCAGTACGCACCCATGAAGCCACTATCGAACTGGTTCTTGAGCGCATCGTCCGTCCACTCCATGAACGGCGCTTGGATCATGCGCGTGTCGTGGGCGTTGTTGACGAGGATGTCCACACCACCATAGGTGTCGACCGTGTGCTTCACGGCATTGGCCACGTCCTGCTTCACCGCGACGTCGCATTTGACCATCGCGGCTGTAATGCCGGCCGCGTGCAGCTCCTTGAGCACGTCTTCGCCCTTGGCGACATTGCGCACGGCGATGACGATTTTCGCACCTTCCTTGCCCATCGCCAGCGCGATGCCGCGGCCGACGCCCTGACCGGCGCCGGTGACGATCGCACACTTTCCATAGAGCCGGCCTTTCATGCTGTCACCTCCGATCCGATCTCGCCGAGTACGGTCCCGACTTCGCACGTTTCACCCGCCGTGACGATGATGTGCACCACACCGGTGGCCGGCGCGGGAATCTCCTGCACCGACTTTTCGCTTTCAAGCGACAGCAATGGTTGCCCCTTTTCGATTCGGTCTCCGTCCTTGACCAGCCACTCGGCAAGCGTGCCCTCATTCATAGAAAACCCCAGCTTCGGCAATAGTATTTTCAAGGTGATCTCCTCCCAAACAAAGTATCGGCAATCGTATTTTCGGTATCTTCAAGGTGATCTCTTCCCTGACCAGATGCTCGCAGAGCTCAAAACGTGGCGCGGATTGCGGCTTCGATTTCCTGCGGGCTGTAGATGAATGCCTGCTCCAGTGATTTGGCGAAAGGCACGGGGCAGTCCTTGGACGCCACGCGCTGCACCGGAGCCTTGAGCTCACGCCAGAACGCCTCATGGATGCGCGAAGAGATTTCTGCGCCGACACCAAACGAGCGGCAAGCTTCATGCACGACGACCGCACGGCCGGTTTTGCGTACAGACGCGAATATCGTATCCATGTCGAGCGGCGAGACCGTGCGCAAGTCGATGACTTCGCAATCGATCCCGTCTGCTGCGAGCTTCTCCACCACCGGCGGAATATCGATCATCGAACGGCTGTAGCCGAGCACGGTGACATCCTTTCCCCGCCGCACAACGTTGGCCTTGCCGATCGGCACCCGCGTTCCGCGCACCGGCGCGTCGGACTTGGTCCAATAGCTGGTCAGCAGTTCGATGAAGATCACCGGATCGTTGTCTTCGATCGAAGACAACATCAGGCCGTAGGCATCGGCCGCGTTGGATGGCGCGACGACCTTGAGTCCTGCCGTGTGGCAGAACCAGGCTTCGAGAAAATCGGCATGCTGGCCGCCGGTGCCGAAACCGGAGCCGGTGGTCACGCGAATCACCATCGGCACACTGGTCTGTCCGCCGGACATGAAACGCAGCTTGGCGGCATGGTTGGTGATCTGGTCCATGCAGACGGCGGTGAAGTTCATCAACATGATTTCGACAACCGGCCGCATGCCGGCTAGCGCCGCGCCGACACCGGCGCCGACAAATCCCATCTCGGAAATCGGCGTGGAGCGCACGCGCGTTCCGAAGCGGGTCGACAGACCTGCGGATACTTTCATCACGCCACCGCCCTGCGGATCGGCGACGTCTTCACCGAACAACATGACCTTGGAATCGCTTTCCATCGCATCGTTCAAAGCCCAATTGAGAGCTTCGACAACGGTGATCTTCTTCGCGGCATTGTCCGTCGCGTTGGACTGACTCATCAGATATTGTCCTTCAGCTCAGTTCGTGGGCGTAGACGTCGCGCTTGAGTTCGATGGCGGTCGGTGCGTCGCTGTCCATTGCAAACTGGATCGCCTCATCGACCTCGGCACTGATCTGCGCGTCGATTTCATCGAGCGTCTGTGCATCGGCGACACCTTCTGCGAGCAGACGATTGCGAAACCGGGGAAACGGATCCGCCGCCATCGCCGCATCAAGCTCGGCGCGAGGCATGTATTCGCCGCCCTCACCGAAAACATGCCCATGAAAGCGGAACGTGACGGCCTCGATCAGCGTGGGGCCTTCTCCGGCCCTCGCACGCTCGATGGCGGCCTTGGCGACTCGATAGACCGCGACCGGATCGTTGCCGTCCACGCGCACGCCCGGCATCGAATAGCTGACGGCGCGCGTCGCGATCTGCTCTACAGAGGTCCCGAGGTGGTAAGCGGTATGCTCAGCGTACTGATTGTTCTGGCAGACGAAGACCACCGGCAACTTCCACACCGAGGCGAGATTGAGGCTTTCGTGGAAGGCACCGATGTTGGTGGCGCCGTCACCGAAGTTGGCCACCGTGACACGGCCGTCCTTGGCTTCTTGCGAAGCCAGCGCCAAGCCGCAGGCCACCGGCATACTGGCCCCGACAATGCCTGTTGTGAGCATGCAGCCGGATGCTGGATGAGTGATGTGCATCGGCCCACCCTTGCCCTTGCAGGTACCGGTCACCTTGCCGGCGACCTCCGCCCAGAGCAGCTTGGTCGGCACTCCCTTGGCCAACATATCGTGAATGCCACGATAGATCGTAGTGATGTAGTCGGTATCGTCGAGACAAGCGCTGACGGCCGCGGGAATCGCTTCCTGCCCCTTGGGCGAGTAGTAAATCGCCGCCAGACGGCCGGTCTTGATCTGCTCACGGAACTGCTCGTCGTTCTTCACGATCCGGCTCATGCGCCGATAGATATCGACGAGTGTCGCGCGATCGGGTTCGTGGTCACTCATTGACTATGGCCTCTGTTGGGACAGCACTGACTTGATCGACCCGCTGAGACCGCTTCGAGGACGTTGCATGCAGGGCCGCGCGACGGCCCGAAAACACGCAATCGCCGATCGAAAGTCCGCTGACGTAGTTCTCCGACGGAATGCCGACCGCAGTGCGGCCTACGGCATACAAACCGGCAATGGTGCGACCATCGAGACGCTTCACGAGACCGCTGCCCTCATCGACGACCAAGCCGCCCAGGGTGACGGTGACAGCCTGCGAAAACGTGCTATCGGTGCCGACGTAGATCGCATAGTACGGCCCAGAGCTGATCGGCCGCCGATACTCCGGCTGCTTGCCGAGCGGGTCGGGCTTTCCTGCGGCGAGGGTGGCGTTGTTGGCATCCACCGTCGCCCGCAACCCCACCGGATCGACTCCCACGGCCACAGCAAGTTCTTCGATCGTCTTGCCGCGTTTGGTGCCGAACAGCAAGGTCAACAACGTGGGGATCGTCAAAACCATGGAAGACCGCAGTTGTCCCCAAAGCGCACCGAAGGATTGCCGGCGCAAGGGCTTGTCCTGAATCAACCACGCCCGGCCGTCGTGCGACTCGGCGATCGCGCCACCGACAGTGGCCGAATAGGCATCTTCCGGGATAAAGCGCTCGCCCCGGGCATTCACGAGCAGGCCCTTGAGATAGGCCTCGGGCGCCGCCGGCATAGCCAGATGGCGCCAGGCCGCGACATGGTCCATCTGGCCGGTTGCGGCGCCGACACTCATGCCCAGCTGGATGCCGCTGCCATCGCAGCTCACGGTGCCGAGTGGCATGGATTTGACGTAGCGCGGCGTATGGCGCTGCACCATGTCCGGATTGAATATGAAGCCGCCGGTCGCCAAGATCACGCCCGAACGGGCGCGCAGCCGTAACGGCACGCCGTGTTCCTGCTCGAGCCGCATCATCTCCGCAGCCGCCTTCGCGGCCGCACTGCCGCCGATGAATCTCAGCAAGGCGTCGTAGCGCCGCTTGAGCTTTGCGTGACGGGCGCAGGGCTTGGCACCCGGAGTCAGGCGCCGCAACTCGACACCGAGCACGGCGCCATCGGCGCTCACGATCAGGCGCGTCGCCGGACTCTGCGGGTAGTACTTGGCGCCGGAACGCAGTGCGGTCGCGCGCAGCGCCCCATAGAAGTGCCGCCCACCCAGCCCTTTGCCCGCCGCGCGCAGGCCGCGCGGTGCGGGCTTGGCCTTGGCCACAGCGTGCGGCAGCTTTTCGTTGCCGGTGTAGTAGATGAAGACGTCTTCAGGCGGAAACGCGAAACGTCCGTCGCGAAATTCGCTCCGATAGCCGACGCCCTGCTTGCGTAACCAGTCGATGTTCGTCTGACTGTCGGCGCAGTAACGGTACAAGGCGTCATCGCTGACCACGCCTTTTACTTCGAGCTTGAGATACTCAAACATGTCTTCGACGCTGTCGGCGATGCCCGCCGCGCGCTGAACGTCGTTGGCGCCGCTGTAGATGACGCCGCCGCTCAGTGTGGTGGCGCCTCCGCCATCGAAACGATCGGCGATGATGACGCTGGCGCCGCCCTCGGCCGCCTGAATCGCGGCCACCGCACCGGCCCCGCCAAATCCGACGACGACGACATCCGCCTCATCGTCCCAACTCAGCGCATCGCAATCGGCTATGGAGAGCGGCGATTCAGCAAGCGCAGGGAATCCCCGCTGCGGCGCGACCTCAACCATTGGTGGCTTTCCGTGGCCCAGCCGCTTGCGACTGCCCATCCGCCGCATTCTTATCCGGCTCCGGCGACGACAGGCCCAGGTATCCCATGAGCGTGCGATTGAAATGCGATATCGACAGCTCCTGCTTCGGGTTCACGCGCGCGCCCTTCCAGGCGGTGGTCTTCATGCCGGCCTGCACGTCCGCAATGTTCTGGAAATCCTGGCGCAGCACCAACGGCATGTCCGGATACTCCTCCCAGGAGTCGTACCGCTCGCGCACCAACTGGGGCTCGGCGCCGGGCGCATAGCGTTCCAGGCGCCACAGATCGAAGAGGCAGCGATCCGGGTTATCACCCATTGGGCGGATCCGGTAGAACACTGCGGCGTCCGGACTCAGCACACAGGTAAGGTTGGGGAAAAAGTTCCAGTCGATTCCAGCCTGCGCAAACTGTTCGATAGGCGCCTCGGGCCAGCCCACACCCGCTGCGACAGCAGCCTCCTTCTGCCATTGGTACAGCGCCATGGCCGCCTCCATGAAGGAGGTTTCGGGCGGCAAATCGAGCAGTCGCGTGGCAACTCCGTAAGCGCGGTTGCTGAACGGAATGTTGTTTGAGAATTCACGGTAGACATTCAGCAATGCCAGTCTCGGATCGGTTTCCGGGTCATTGACATGAAAACCGACCTGAGCGGGCATCGCATCACACATCTGCATGTGCTTGTTGTGCGCGTGCGTAGTCGCGCGCGAATCCATGTACGGCGACGCCTGACGGTGCGTGGTCTGAATGTGGTAGGCCTCCGTGAAGGCCTCCTGCGCCGTCTTCCAGTTCGCTTCCACCGGGAATGTCACATACGACTTATAGCGCATGCGGTCGAGTTCGTAGCAGGCGAGGAACTTCGGGATGGGGTCGAGGTAGTCGAGCAGCGGCTCTGCGTTCGGGTCGAAGCTGATGAACACAAAGCCCCCCCAGGTGTCGACCTTGAACTCTGGCAGTGCCACTTCCTCATCGGTCAGTTGGTCGCACCAGTGTTCGCGATCAGGGATGCTTTCGATTTTCCCCTGCAGGTCCCAACGCCAGCCGTGAAACTTGCAGAACAGCTTGTTGGCACGGCCGCAACCGCTGGTCAGGCGGCGCCCGCGATGCATGCAGGCGTTGTTGAACGCGCGAATTTGGTCGTCGGCCGAACGCACGACGATGACCGATTCGCTGCCAAGCTCGTAGGTGACGAAATCGCCACGCTTCGGAATTTCCTCTTCGCGGCAGGCGACCTGCCAGACCTTCGGCCACAGGCGCTCAAGTTCGAACCGCGCGATCTCGGGGGAAACGTAGGCATCCTTGGCGACATAGTAATCGGATGCCGACGGCGAGCCTGATGGAAGCGCTCTGCCACTGTGAGCCGCAGCGCCCTGTTCGATATCGCCCACGTATTTGTCGCCCATGTGAATCCTCCTAGATCTCGCTACCTGCACCCAGCACCGTGTCCCTCGAATCGATGCCAAGGGCAATTTTGGTGGGTCGACTTACTTTCGGAACCCATGCAACATTTCATTTATCGAAATGCATTCTGAAAACATCAAAGCGGTCTGTCAAGCCGTCACGTCTCGATCCAGGCGCAGAGTGAGAAGAGGCGACAGCGAGATGGCCTCGGCGCGCTCGCGTCTACGCGAGCCAATCGCCGGTCAGTCTGAAAAGGGTGGCCGGCGATCATCTGCCGCAAAACGACGAACCGCGCTTATGCGAAACGGTTGGCGTCTTCGAAGCTCAGGCGCGGACTACGGGGAAAGAGGTTCTTCTCGGTGCCGTGGCCCAGCACGCAGATGAAGTTGGATTTCACCGTCGTGCCGGCAAAGAATTCCTTGTCGACGCCGGCCTGATCGAAGCCCGACATCGGACCGCAGTCGAGCCCCATCGCGCGCGCGGCGATGATCAGATAGGCGCCCTGAAGGGTGCCGTTCCGGGATGCAGTGGTCTCGGCGGCTCGCGGATCGCGGAAGTAGTCCTTCATGTCCGGATTGTGCGGAAACAGGATCGGCAGCATCTCGGCAAACTGCAGATCGTGCCCGACGATCACCGTGCATGGCGCTTCGAGAATCTTGGGTGCATTGCCGGGAGCCGCCAGTTCCGCCAACCGTTTGCGCCCAGCCTCGCTGGTCACCCAGACGAAGCGAGCGGGGCAGGTGTTGGCGGAGGTGGGGCCGAACTTCATGAGTTCGTATACCTCGCGGTAGAGCGCTTCGGGCAGGGTTTCCTGCACCCAACCGTTGTGTGTACGGGCGGTGCGGAAAAGCTGATCGAGTGCTGCGTCGTCAAGTTGTTTCGTCATTGAAGTTCCTGCTTTCTCATGAGTGGATTGCCCGATGTCCGTTGCCGCACGCTAGGCTTCTGCGGACATTTCGGTTGTTGCGGTCATTCGTCGGAAGGAAAAGCCTTGGGCTGTCAACAACAGGCCGGGATTCCGACTCGGCCACTGCAATTGGTGCCGTAAGCGGTTCACGCGGCCGCCGCAGGCTTTCCGTAGCGTACTTTCAGCTCGGCCTTGAGCACCTTGCCCATGGGGTTGCGCGGCAATTCGGCTACATACTCGAACTGCTCCGGCGTCTTGCGGCGGCTCAGACCCTGTTGCAAAAGATGCTGGCACAGGACTTCACCGGTCGGCGCATCATCCTGTGCAACCGGCACGATAACGGCACAAACCCGCTCGCCAGTACGCACATCGGGCAGACCGATCACAGCCACGTCACGCACCTGCGGATGCGTGTGCAGCAGGCCCTCCACCTCGGTCGCCGAGATGTTCTCCATGTTGCGAATGATGATTTCCTTGATGCGACCGGTAATCGTGAGATTACCCTGGGCATCCATCCGACCGAGATCACCCGTGCGCAAATAACCTGCGGCGTCGAACGTATCGGCATTGAGCGATTCATCGAGATAGCCACACATCACCCGCGTGCCCTTGACACGAACCTCGCCCTCTTCGCCGGCAGGCACACGGCGGTCACCGACGAAGAGCGCGAGGTCTACCCCCGAGGTCGCACGACCTTCCGTAGCGGCGCGCACGCTGCCTTCGTCATCGACGCGGTTGTACGTCAGCATGGGAGCTTCGGTCAGGCCGTAGCAGGACAGTAGCGGAGCGCCCAGCGTCTCCTGCACTTCGGCTTCCAGCGTCGGTGATTTCGGCGCGCCGCCGCTCAGGAACGCGCGGACCTTCGGGAACAGCTTGGTGCTGCCGAGTTCGCGCTGCCGTCTAATAAAGGCCAGCAGGAACGGCGCCCCTGGACCCCCGAGGGTGATGCCCTGGCGACTGAACTGATCCAGAGTTTCCACCGGATGGAATGCTTCAGTCATCGAAAGCGAGCAACCACTTAGCATGGACGCAATCAGATAGATGGTGCCGCCGATATGGCTGACGGGAAACGCGATCGGCAAACGATCGCGATCAGTCAACTCCAGCCCATCGACCATGCCCCATGCCGAGGCGATAAGACTCCGGTCCGTGTGTTTGGCGCCCTTGGGATCGGACGTCGTGCCGGAGCTGTAGAAGTACCAGCGCACCGCACTGTCATCCGTGCTCGATGCGTCGGACACTTCGGGCGCATCATCGAAGCGACGCTCGAACGTCATCGCGCTCAATCCAGGCGTGCTCACCATCAGCGTGCTCGCCATCGCCGCGTAGTCGAATTGCCTCCAAAGCCCTGGTGTGATGAGCCGCTGCGCGCGCGTTTGTCGAACGATGAAGCCCACTTCACGTTCGCGCAGAATCGGCACGATGGGATTTTGGATCGCGCCGATACGCGACAGCGCACAAATCAGGACGAGGGTTTCGATCCAGCTCGGTAGAATCCAGGACACCACCATGCCGGTCTTGATGCCATCGCGCTTCAGGCTGCGCGCTGCGCGGATCGCCTCATCCCTGAACTCTCGAAAGGTTATCGCACAATCGTTCTCGTCGATTGCGAACACCATCTCGGGCGTCGTTGCCGCACGGCGGTCAACCAGCGACCAAACTGTCTCCTCACTCATCGCTTTCTCCTGAAGCTTTGTAGTCGATCGGCTGCGGTCTACACCAAGGCGGCCGGCCAGAATATCGTCGCCTTAGTAGAGCGCGAAATTTGCAATCCGGCAAGGATAATCAGAATATATTATGAATAGAGGAATTGGAATCGATCTGTTCATGCCGCGCGCAAAAGCCGTGACCTTCCAAAGTTCAGTCTGAAGCTCGGGGGCATCGGCGCCACGATGCGGGATCTGGAACCGACGGCCTCCCACATCAATATAGTCGACTAGCTGGCATGGAACCCAATGACTAAAATTTTATTCATAGAACACAACGGCACCGAGCACTTGATCGACGCGCCCAACGGGCCATCCCTGATGCAAGTCGCTGTCGACAACATGGTGCCCGGCATCGTCGGCGACTGTGGCGGCTGTTGCAGCTGCGCCACCTGCCATTGCTACCTCGACGAACAATGGGCGGGTCGCGTTCCCACGAAGAATGCGGACGAGGAGACAATGCTCGACGGCGCGCTCGAAGTGCGTCCCAACAGCCGATTGTCCTGCCAAGTTCGGGTATCACCCGAGCTCGATGGGCTGGTGCTGCACCTTCCCGAAAGCCAGTTCTGAGCGGATGTCGCGGTCGATCCCGCGACGACGGCATCAACGTGAAGGTAACGGAAGCCTCGACCCGGCAAAGACTTGAGGATCGATGAACCATGCGCGAAACGACGGTGCTGGACGATCCATCGGTACGGCGCCGACCCAGCCAGGTGACGTCCTTCGGCAGCGGCGTAATCCATCTTCCAAGCGCTGCCCTTGGCTTGAGCAACGAACATCACTGAGGAACTTGCAGACATGACTGAACATCCCAAAGCCAACCAACGTTGCGGCGTCATCGGGTTGGGAATGATCGGCGCGGGTATTGCCATCTGCCTTGCACGCAAGGGCCACGAAGTCTACGGCTACGACGTACGGCCGGAGGCGCTCGCCGACCTGGCTAGCGTCAGCACCTGTAATTCTCCAGCCGAAGTCGCGCGGCGGGCCGGCGTCGTCATCGTCTCGGTCGTCACCGCCAAGCAGGCGCGCGAAGTCTTGTTCGGCTCGCAGGGCATCGCAGAAGGGGCGCAGCCCGGAATCGTCGTGGCGCTGATGTGCACGATTCGCATACCCCTGGTGGTTGAGATGGCTCAAGAGGCTGCGGCCATGGGCATCAAGCTGATCGATGTCGCCATCACCACCGGTGCCGCTCCCACTGCCAACGGCACTTCGGGCCTAATGGTGGGCGGCGATGCGCAGACCGTCGAGAGCGTGCGCAAGGTAATGGAAGACTTCTCGTCAATCTACTCGCACATGGGACCAATCGGAGCCGGCATGGCGGCCAAGGTCGCGCGCAACGTCATGCACTACAACGCCTGGGTCGGCGCCTACGAAGGCGGCCTGTTGGCCGAAGCGGCCGGAGTGGATATACACAAGCTGATCGAGGTGATCCGCACGAGCGACCCCAACAACATCATGGGCACGGCACTGCTTGAAAAGCGCGGCGTACAGCCGCTGACCCAAGCGCGCGAGCCGGAACTTCTGCGTGATTGTCGCGCTGGCGCGAATCTGCAGACCAAGGATCTCGACGCCGGCATTGACCTAGCCGAAAGCCTGGGCGTGGATGTTCCGGGCGCAAGGCTGGCGATGCAGTGCTGCAACCTGATCTGGGGCATACCGGATGCCGCCAACGACGCTGACGCCCACCAACGCGGACGCGCGACGATGGACGAAGTCTACGGCAAAGGAACAGTGCAAATGCCGGAGACCGCCGGCCTATCCCCACTGAGCGATGCCACCTTGCGCATCCTGTTCGGCGAAATCTGGCGCCGCGCCGGCCTGTCGATCCGCGACCGCCGCATGCTCGTACTGGGAGCCACCGCGCAAATGAATCGTCCTGAGCTGATCGAGATCCAGGTCATGGGCGCGCTGAGCAACCGCGAGCTGAGTGAGCAGCAACTACAAGAAGCTGTGCTGCACCTGGCGTTCTATTGTGGCTTCGGCAAGGCGACGGCGGTGTCCCAGGGCGTCAATGCGGCGCTGAAGAAATTTGCCGAGTCCGCTCGCACCAAGCCGAAAGGTGAATGAGGAAAGCCGAAACTATTGGCCGGGCGGCAGGAGCTGGGCTGGACTGGCGAGGAGCGGTCGACCACGTCTTCCGAAACTTGTTCACGGTACCGCGCCCGTGCAAGTACTCACCCCCTTGGCCTGCGTGACCTCGACCAACTGGAAACCTTCTTCGAGAACTCACCGAAGCAGCAGAGCTCGAAAAAACGCGTCCGGCAAGAATGACGCCAAATTATGCCGCTTTTGCAGAATACCTTTCCATCAAAAGCCGCTGCGAATCGAGGTCTGGCATCTGGATATCGGGGATTTCGACCATCGAGCCTCCGGATTCGAAACAGGCAAAGCGCACATGGCTGGCCCGCAAGTCCCCCTTCGTGAAGCGGCTGGTGCGACGCGCGCACAGTCTTTAGTAATTGACCGAGGGCAGTGTGCGCAGCGAATCAAAGTTCGTCACTGCACACACTTCCCTCGACCGCGTCCACCAACGCCTTGTCACTTGCGCTGCAACAGCGCGCAGCAGTGAACCACGGCAACTTGGATTCCTACAGGGTGCTCTACTCCGCACCAAACCGGTAGCGCACCAGGAAGCTGAGCATGCGTGGTTCACCGGGGTTGTAGGATTGGAAGCCGAGCGTCGAATTGAAGCCCTGTCCACCCGAGGCGTACTGCTCGTCGGTCACATTTTGCGCAACGACAGCGAAGTCCAGCGGCATCCCACCCACGTCATTCAATTCGGCGCGCAAGTTAAGCAGCCCATAGGCGCCCTGCGTCGATCCCGGCTCGTTGAGATCATCGAAGTAGATCTTGCTCTGCCAGCTATAGGCCGCCTGCAGGACCATCAGGCCGACCGGCGTGGGCGCAAGCTCGTATCGAGCCTTCAGACCATACTTGTGCTCGGGCGTAAACGAGAAGCGAGAATCGGTGAAATCATCACCAGCCGGCGAAATGAAACGATCATAGCGAGCATGATCCCAGCTAAAAAAGGCAGTCGTCGATAAGCCCGCCGTCGGCAACACCGTCAATTCGCCCTCCAGGCCGTAGATCTTTGCCGACGCGGCATTGATTGTGGCATTCACCGGAGAGCCCGGCTCCAAACGTACGGAGCGCTGCAAGTCTTTCGACCAGCCATGATACGCAGCCAGATTGGTGCGAACCGGCACACCGCCAATGTCGAAGTCCGACTTCAATCCCACCTCGACGTCGGTGAGCTTCTCCGGACCGAACGGCTCGTTCAGAATATCCTCACTCTGCGCGCCGATGTTGAAACCACCCGAGCGATAGCCGTGCCGCGAGGTCAGGTAGACCAAACTGCCGCTTGAAATGTGGTAGTCCAGACTGACATTCCAAGTGACGGCATCGAATGACTTGTCGGCCTCAGCCTCACACGGCGAATTTCCGGCCGGATTCTCGTCACTGGCTCCGAGGGCGCACCCCTGAGGCGTCACCGGGGAGATCGTCAATTCACGATAGTCCCAAGTGTATCTAGCGCCCAGGGTGAGGCCGAGATCAGGAATGCTCTCGAACTTGTATGTTCCCTGGCTGAACACGGATGCACTGCGACTTACGCCTGTTCCACCGGTGCCGAAGGGGTTTGTGGGATTCACCGGCACATCGAGCGCGCTCGTGGGGTTCGCGGAATCCCCACCCGATTCCTCGAAATAGTAAAGCCCGACGATGTAATCCAGTCTGTCGTCGACCGCCTTGCCCTGAAGCTGAAGTTCGTCGCTGTACTGGTCGATGTCGATCGTGATGGCCGAAATCAGAACATTCAACGGCGTGCCATCAAAGTCAGCGGATGAGCTCGACTGAATCTTCCGGTAGCCGAAGATATTTTTCAGCGTAACGCCATTGAGATTCAGTGTCGTCGTGTTGGCAACACCTTCTGTCTCTGCCCTCGAGTAATTGGCCTGACCGGCTGCCGTCGTGTAGTAGTCGCGTTCCTGCTGCGCCGCGAATTCCGCCTGGATGTCTCCAAATTCAGAATCAAATGTAGGCCCGTAGAAATAAGCCGCAGTCCCAGTGGGAGAGACGTCGCTGAGAACGAAAGCTCCACCATTATCGGCAGCTTTGAAGCGGTCATAAACCAATACGTTTTCGAGGGAGTCGGTGGGTTGCCACAAAGCCGATACGCGATACGAGTAGTTGTCTACATCGCCCATATCTTCGCCTGTCGTTACATTTTCGACATAGCCATCCCGTTCCTGCTTACGGCCGGCAATACGCAAGGCGAAGCTTTCGGTAACCGGCACATTAACGACGCCGGTAAGCATCTGGTTGCTGTAGCTTCCAAGCTCATTTTCGATCCAGCCCTCAAACTGGTCCGTGGGCTTGTTGGTCTGAAACAGAATCGCACCGCCCGTCGTATTTCGACCGAACAGCGTGCCCTGAGGACCTTTGAGAACCTGCACCGAACTGATGTCGTAAAGACTGGAATTCAATCCGTAGGGTCGGGCCTGCACTACGTCGTTGACGTAGACGCCAACCGACGGATCGTTGCTAAGCCGTGGCAACAGATTGCGCTGTGCGCGAATTCCGAACGTCACGGTCGAGCCGCCCGCGATACTGGATGCGACCGTGAGACTGGGAACAGACGTGGCCAAGTTCGCGGGCGTGTTGATCGACTGCTGCCGCAGCGATTCTTCCGAGATCGCCGTGATCGCAAGCGGAACCTCCTGCAAGGACTCTGCACGACGGCGCGCCGTCACAACGATCTCCTCGATTTCGTGGGCGCCCCCCGCTGTTGCCGCAGCTGGTGCTTCCTGTGCGACGACTGCATCGACTGCGTCGACTGCGTCTGGGTCCGCAGTCGCGGCGAACGATACAGCCAACCCCAGAAGGCCCGCAGAGGCCGTTTTCATATGACCCATCTCTATAACTCTCCTCGTAGCACAACCCTTGACTCCGATAAGCCATGGGTTCTTATTTTTCGTAATCTATTCTGAAATGAGATATTATCGAAGTCAAGCTAAAGAGCAGGCAACGCATGAAAATGCCCTCCGCACCCTCACAGGAGCACGCCAAAGCGCCTGCCGATAGCTCCTAAATGGCCCTGTAGTTCAGCATCCGGAACGCACGTCGCGCCCACACCACGGCAATTAAAGAAACGAAGTCAATTACGAAGTATGACAATCATTCCCAACCTCCCCAACGCCCCAGAGCCATTAAAAATGCCGGATCCTCGCGGTGCGTCCGAGGCAAGAGGAGCGACTCAAACACCTGGGTCCGTGCGGTCCGAACCAAGATGAGTCGGTCCGGAAGCGTAGCTCAGTGTCCGGATAACCCTCGTCGGGGCAGATCTTCCAGCAACAACATTTTGTTGGCATGTCGCGAAGGCGATGCCGAAATTTTTCAGAATCGCAGTCATATTTCGCACAAAGACTCAATGTTCAGGACGAATCTATGAGCATCAAATCCCTACTGGATCTGTCGGGGCGGGTTGCACTAATTACCGGTGGTTCACGTGGCTTGGGCCTGCAAATGGCCGAGGCCTTGGGCGAGATGGGCGCGCGCGCGGTCATCACGGCGCGAAGGGCGCAGGAACTGGACGAGGCGCGGATTCACCTGGAGGCGCGGGGCATCGAAGCCATGCCGTTGGTTACGGACCTGTCGGATTTGGAATCGATCCCCACCCTGGTCGATCAGGTCATGCAGCACTTCGGACAAATCGACATCCTCCTTAACAACGCCGGCACAACTTGGGGCGCACCGGCAGAGACGCATCCGCTTGATCGCTGGCAGAGCGTAGTCAATCTGAATCTGACCAGCGTGTTCCGCCTGACGCAGGAGGTCGGCACACGCTCGATGCTGCCGCGCAGTTACGGGCGCATCGTCAACATCGCCTCCATCGCCGGCCTGGTCGGCAACCCAAGGGACATTCAGCGCACCCTCGCCTACAACGCGAGCAAGGGAGGCGTCGTCAGCATGACCCGTGCGCTGGCAGCCGAATGGGGCATCCACGGCATCACCGTCAACGCCATCTGTCCCGGTTTCTTCCACAGCAAGATGGCCGATCAGCTGATCGAGCGAAACCTGCCCAAGATTCTCGAATCTACTCCAATGAACCGCATTGGCAGCGACGACGACCTCATGGGTCTGGCCGTGCTGCTGGCGTCGGATGCCTCACGCCACATCACCGGCCAGGCCATCGCAGTGGATGGCGGCGCCACTGCAATCTAGGACATCTGATGAATACGGTTCGCGGCACACATCGCTTTGACGGGGCACGGCTAACAGATTTCATCGAACGCACGCTGGGCTTACGAGGCGCCCTGAACGTGCGCCAGTTCGAAGGCGGCCAGTCCAATCCGACCTACTTTCTGGAGATGGGCGGCAAGCGCATGGTAATGCGCCGCAAGCCGTCCGGCCCCCTGCTGCCGTCGGCACACGCCGTGGATCGGGAGTACCGCGTGATCCGCGCGCTCGAAGACAGCGGCGTGCCGGTGGCCAAGGCGCTGGCGCTGTGCGAGGACGAGTCCGTCGTCGGCACGATGTTCTATCTGATGGAGCACGTTGATGGCCGAATCTGGTGGGACCCGCGCCTGCCCGACCTTTCAAACGAAGAACGCTCCGCGGTCTTCGACGAGATGAGTCGCGTCGTCGCAGCCCTGCATCAGGTGGACTACGCAGCCTGCGGCCTGGGCGACTACGGCAAGGTCGGCAACTACGTAGAGCGCCAGATCAACCGTTGGAGCAAGCAGTATCTGGCTGCGGAAACGCAGCCGATCGAAGCCATGCATCGGCTGATCGAGTGGCTGCCCAAGCACCGGCCGAGCGACGACGCCACCAGCATCGTCCACGGCGACTACCGGGTCGACAACCTGATCTTTCATCCGACCGAACCGCGCGTTCTCGCTGTACTGGATTGGGAGCTGTCGACGCTGGGTCACCCTCTTGTCGACTTCGCCTACCACGCCATGTACTGGCGCATACCCAACGCGATGATGCGCGGCCTCGGCGACGTTGATCTCGCGGCGCTCGGCATCCCCAACGAAGCCGACTATCTCGCGCGCTATTGCCGACGAACCGGGCGCAGCGGTGTCGAGGGCTGGGATTACTACATCGTGTTCAATCTGTTCCGCGTCGCTGCGATTCTCCAGGGCATCGCCAAACGCGCCGAACAAGGCAACGCCGCCAGTACCGCGGCGGTGGACATGGGCAGCCGCGCGCTTCCGATAGCCGAGATCGCCTGGGTACAGGCGCAGCGCCTGACGGGCTGATCTTTCAAATTCAACCGGAGCCATTTTATGGATTTCGCATATTCCCGACGGACGCAGGACCTGCTAGCACGCGTCAATTCGTTCATGGAGGCGCACGTGCTCCCGGCCGAGTCCGTGTTCTTCGCCGAGGTTGAAGCCAACCGCCGCGCCGGCAACGCTTGGCAGGCTGCGGAAATCACGGAGCAGCTCAAGGAAAAGGCCAAGGCCGCAGGCTTGTGGAACCTGTTCCTGCCCGAGGCCGAGCTCGGTGCCGGACTGTCGAATCTCGAATACGCGCCGTTGGCCGAGGCCATGGGGCGCACGCCGATCGGGCCGGAAGCGTTCAACTGTAGCGCGCCGGACACCGGCAACATGGAGGTGCTGGCACGCTACGGCAGCCACGAACAACAGGAACGCTGGCTCAAGCCCCTGCTTGCCGGCGAGATCCGTTCCTGCTTCGCGATGACTGAGCCCGAGGTCGCGTCCAGCGACGCCACCAATATCGCCTCACGCATCGAGCGCGACGGCGACGAGTATGTGATCAACGGTCGCAAGTGGTGGACTTCGGGCGCCAATGATCCGCGCTGCAAGATCGCGATCTTCATGGGCAAAAGCGACCCGGACAATACCGACCGTCACCGCCAGCAGTCGATGATCCTGGTGCCGATGGATACACCAGGCCTCACCGTGTTGCGCCACCTGCCCGTATTCGGCTACGACGATGCGCCACACGGTCATGCCGAAATCCTCTTCGACAATGTGCGTGTCCCTGTTTCGAACATGTTGCTCGGCGAAGGGCGCGGATTCGAAATCGCCCAGGGCCGCTTGGGTCCGGGTCGCATTCACCACTGCATGCGCTTGATCGGACTGGCCGAGCGCGCGTTGCAGCTGATGTGCCGCCGCGCAATGGTGCGCGAGGCTTTCGGCAAGCCGGTGTCGGCACAGACCGTAACGCAGGAACGCATCGCCGAATCACGGATCATGATCGACCAGGCGCGCTACCTGACCTTGAACGCAGCCTGGAAGATGGATGCCGTGGGCAACAAGGCCGCCGCCAAGGAGATCGGCATGATCAAGGTGGCTGCTCCGACCATGGCCTGCAAGGTCATCGACTGGGCCATACAGGTACACGGCGGCGGCGGCGTCAGCGATGATTTTCCGCTGGCCTATGCCTACGCTTGCGCGCGCACCCTGCGATTTGCCGACGGCCCCGACGAGGTGCATCGCAACCAGATTGCCAAGCGAGAGCTCGCGGCGTATCGCTGAGCCCCTCGGGCGGCAGGCACCATGCGTCGAGGCATCGCGATTGTGGCCGCGAAGTCGTCGGCCACGCCCGTGAAAGGTCACAACTTAGGGCATCAGACTCTCGGGGGCGGCGAGCATGTCGCCCAAGTAGCGCGTGAAACGCGCCGCGTCAGCCCCGTTGATCACGCGATGATCGTAGCTCAGCGAGAGTGGCAGCAGCTTGCGCCAGGCAATCCCGCCTTCGTCGTCCTGAACGGCGCGCAACTGAATCTTCGTCATGCCGAGAATGGCAACCTCGGGCGCGTTGATGATCGGCGTGAATGCCGTCCCACCAATGTGCCCGAGGCTGCTGATGGAAAAGCAACCACCCGACATTTCCGCCATCGACAATCCGCGCGTACGAGCCTTCTCCGCCGTGGCGGCAATCTCGGCCGCAATCTCGGCCACACTTTTTCGATCGCAGTCTCGTACCACGGGCACCAGCAGTCCAGCCGGCGTTTCGGCCGCGATGCCTATGTGAAAATACTTCTTCAGGATGAGCCGGCCGCCCTCGACATCAACCGAGGCGTTGAATTGCGGAAACAGCTTGAGCGCAGCGATCACCGCTTTAATAACCGGGATCAAAGGCGTCAACCTGGGACCTTGCGTCTTCGCATTCCAGGCGCCGCGCCAGGCTTCCATTTCCGTGACATCCACCTCGTCATGATGCGTGACGTGGGGAATGGCGATCCAGTTACGAGAGAGAAAGGCAGCCGTGAGCGCCTGAACCCGCGGCAGCTTCTTGATCTCGGTCTCGCCGTACGCCGAGAAATCCTGGCTCGGCCAGGGCGGCAGCGACTTCAGCAAGACTTCCATACTCATGATCGGCACCAATGGCATGACACGATTCGATGACTATTCATTTAGTAGACGCTCGGCTTTTAGGTCCTGTTCGTTGTAACGCTTGCGCAAAGCCTTCTTGTCGAACTTGCCAACGCTCGTGCGCGGCACCGCGTCGACGAAAGCCCACTGCTCCGGCAGCCACCATTTCGGAAAGTGCGGGGATAGCCATTCATGCAGATCTCCCGCAGCAGTCTCCGTGCCCTGCCGCAGCACCACGCAGGGCAAAGGACGCTCACCCCAACGGGCATCGGGAATGGCAATGACGGCGGCCTCGACAACATCGGCATGTCCCATCAGCGCATTCTCCAGCGCAACGGATGAAATCCATTCGCCGCCGGACTTGACGATATCCTTGGCGCGATCGAGGAGCTGGACAAATCCGGCAGGATCGACCGTGCCGACGTCGCCGGTGCGCAGCCAGCCGTCCACGAACTTGTCCGCGCCATCTCCCCCAAAGTAGGCACCGGTCACCCAGGCACCTTTGAGCTGGATCTCACCCGCAGCCTCGCCGTCCCAAGGCAGAACGGCGCCCGCGTCGTCGACGATGCGCAGCTCCACACCGGGAATCACACGCCCCGTGTGTGCGCGATAGTCCAGCTCTGACTTCTCCGAGACGCGCGCCGGAGGCCGCGCCAGCGCCGCGAGCGGGCTGCACTCCGTCATTCCCCAACCCTGGGTCATCGGGACACCGAAGCGGTTCCGGAAACGTTCGATCAGCGCACGCGGGACTGCCGCTCCACCAGAGATGACTTCGCGCATCGACGACAGATCGACCGGATTCTGGTCAGCGAATGTCAGCAGATCGCTCCAGATCGTCGGCACAGCGGCAGAGAAACTCGGGCGCTCCTCCTCAATCATCGCCGCCAGATGCGGCGCCTGCAGATACTGCTGCGGCAACAGAAAATCAGCACCCGCCATCCAGCCGCCATAGGGCGTGCCCCAAGCGCTGGCATGGAACAGCGGCACGATCACAAGCACCTTGTCACGATCGGTGATCGCGAAGTTGGACGCCGCGTTGATCGACATCGCATGCAGCACCTGGGAGCGATGACTGTAGACGACGCCCTTGGGGTTGCCCGTGGTGCCGCTGGTGTAGCACATCGCCGCCGGCGCGCGCTCATCAATATCGGGCCAGTCGAATGCTGACTCTTCCTTCGCGAGCAGGGTTTCGTAGTCGCCCGCGATCTTGATGGCGCCCCACTGGACGCCGTCCGCACTCGCGGCCGCCTCGCCGATCACGATGATCGTCCGCAGTTTGGGCAAGCGGTCGGCGATAGCGCCCAACAGCGGCAGCAGCGAACCGTCACAGAGAATCACTTCATCTTCGCCGTGGTTGACTATGTAGCTCAACTCGTCCTGCGAAAGGCGCAGGTTCAGGGTATGCAGGACAGCGCCCATCGACGGCACCGCCAGATAGGCCTCAAGGTGGGCTTGGTGATTCCAGGCTAGGGTGCCGACCACACTGCCGGGGTTTACACCGATGCGCGACAGCAGATTGGCGAGGCAGCCAGCCCGCTCCGCGACCTGCGCAAAGCTCGCACGTTGCGCGCCGTGCGGTGACCATGTGGTGACCTGGCTGGCGCCATGCACCCGGCTCCCGTGCCGGAACAAGTGCCCGACGGACAACGGAAAGTCCATCATTGTTGCGCTGATCGGCATGACCTGGGCTCCTCCCTTTTATTAATTGTGGTCGATGGCGCTCCGCGCCTATTGGCTCCAGGCTTGCCCGGCACCGCCTGGAATCACGCTGGCATCCTGACCCAGCGCACTGAGAAGGGCTGCGGACGTGCAAGACGCCGCAGTGATCACGGGAATGGGGCTGCGGCCCTGCACCTTCTCCAGAATGCCGAGCGAAGGCATCTGCACGCAGGCGGACAGTACCAATACGTCCGCCTTGGTCAGATCCAGCTCGTCGACAGCGGCCTCGACGCGCTCACCCGATATGCAACCCACTTCAAAGTTGTCGGGCTCCGACAGGCTGCGCGCAGCCACGGTGGTGATGCCTTCGGCTTGGATGTAGTCGATGACGGCCTGGGTCAGCGGCGGCATGTAGGGTGCGACGACCGCAATGCGCTTGGCCTTGAGCCGGTTGAGCGTATCGATCAGGGCACCGGCACTGGACACAATCGGCGCGTTCGACTTGTTCTCGCGCAACACCGCGGCGAGTCGCTCCTCGATCCGGCGATGTGCGCCCGGCCCCTGCACCATGACGGCGACCAAGCAGGCATACGCCAGCACGTCCGCGCGTGCATCGGCGAGCTCGGCCGCACAACGCAGCGACTGGCGGTCCATCTCGACCAGTTCCTCGGCCGATACCTGGCGCATGGCCATACGGCTGGAATGAAAGGAGAAGCGCTCCGCGCCGGGCGAGCGGCGCAACAGCGCCGGAATCTCGATCTCCATGGTCACGTTGGAACTGGGAACGACCAGGCCCACACGTTGGGTTAATGCTTTGGACATCACTTGCATCCTCAATCAGGGGGGGCAGGGTTTGAAGGCACTCGAACGAACACCGCCCGTGCACCGCAGGGCTTTACGCAAGGGCTCAGACGGGGAAGCGTTCCTGCATCCAGCCAACGACCTTGTCGGTGCCCAGCGACGATCGCTGCTTGCGCGTGGAGTCTTTCAGCATGTGGCCGTAATGCTCCACGCCACGAATCACTTCGAGCGTCTTGTCTTCGGAGCCGCACGCCGCACGCATCGCCTCGACTTCCGAAATGCGCGTCGCGGCATCGCCGGCGTAGTGGACGACGAGCAGTGGCTCGCGAATACGCGCCAGATTGTCGATCGTGCGCGCATGGCTCGACTCGGGACTCCAGGTGGACAACCAGGCTCGCGGCGTGACGTAACGCGCAAAGCCGTTCTCTCCGTGATTTTCGAGATCAGGACGTGCGCTGAAGTAGCTGTAGACGATGCGATCATCGGGTTCGATCGACAGATCGACGAAGGCCGGGTACGCCGTCGTGCGGTAGACCACCATGTGCCAACCCACCTTGGAGGCGAGCAGCGCGCGGCGCTCGGCATCAGGGTCGCCGCTCGACGACGCCGCAAAGCCGGCGGCGTCGCGCGCTTGGCCGATGAGTTGCCGTGCAATGGTATCGATGCGGCGCACGCGCGCGGTCTGCGCCGCGCGGAAGCGCTCCAGGAATTCCGGCGCATAGCGTCCGGTGCCGGACTGGGTATCGAAACCGTTCGCCGGGCTGTACATATCCAGGGCGGGATCGGTAGCTAGCGGGTCATTCTCGTCCACCACCGCCGGGTCGATCATCTTGCCGATCAGCATGCCCTGGCCAACGTGCCCGGCCACAATCACCACGCCATCGGCGGGCGGCAGATCGTACTGATTGAGATCGAGCGGATCCCCGGCCGGCGTATGCGTGTGGCGGGAACCTTTCGGCGCCGAGGCCTGCGCCTGGTAGTACGCCGCCAGCGAACTGCCGCCGCTGTTGCCGAGCAAAATGACGCGCTCGCAGCCCTGCTCGCGCAGAAACTTCACGCCCGCCGCCACATCAAGCAACAGGCGCTCGTGTATCGTCGCCACATCATTGTTGGGCCAGCGCGAGGCACGGCCCAGCACGGCGTAACCGGCGGCCGCCAGCGGCAGGATGTTGTAATTCTGCGACTGATCCGTGCGCGGATGCATGAGATGCACCCCCACCTTCGGGCGCGCGCCCCTGAGCCGCCAAAACAGGCCCTTCGAAATCGCTCCATCCTCAGACGTCAATCCGACAGGACGGTACTCGATCCCCTCGGGCACGGTTTCGAGGCTGAAATTGGCGCCCTGCGGATTCTGCAGGCTCTGCATGAGTCCCGGCTTGGTCTTGTTCATACCTACCCTCAATCTGCAGCAGCTGCGGGCTCTTCGAGCCACACGCTCGGATAGGAAACGTCATCGCACTGCTGCGCGTAGCGCGTGAGCTTCAACGGGTTGGCTGCATCAATCATCAACGCGAATGCATCGAACTCCTTCATGCCGATCGAACCCTCATAGCCTCCCGGCTTGGAGCCATGCACGATGCCGCGCGGATGGAACGTCATCACGCCCAGCGAAGGGCGCTTCCAACCCATGAAGGTGGACGACATGTTGAAGATGATCTCGTCGACATCGACACTGGAATGGTAAGGCGGAGCCGGAATGGCCTTGGGGTGGTAATCGAGCAGGCGTGGAACCAGGCAGCAGATCGCCGCACCATTGGTTTCAAAAATTTGCGCCTGGTCGGGCATCGTATGAATGCGGCGCGTGACCGGCTCGAACTCGCGCATGTTGATCGCGTAGGGGTAGAGGTATCCGTCCCAACCCAGGGCGTCAAACGGGTGCCGGGCATAGTGGTAGACCGTCAGCTGATCACCGGTCTTGATGCGGATGCGAAAACGCCCGCGCTGCACACGGGGCTCTGCGAATTGCGGGGCACGCACGTCCCGTTCGCTGATCGGCGAATGGAATGCAAACTGGCCGAGGCGCGTCAGATACCGTGACGGCGGCGTGATCGTCGATTTCGATTCAATCACTAGCAGAAGCTGCTCCGACGACGCGTCGAACTTCCAAAACTGCGTCGTTCCACGCGGAATGACGATCAGATCACCCGGGCCGTATCGAATCACACCGAACGGTGTATGCAGCTCCCCTTCACCTTTACCAACGCCGACCAACTCATCGCACAGCGCATTGCGATAAAAGCATTCATCCGATTGGTCCGGCGATGCAATGGACACCGTAATGTCGTCATTGAAGAACAGCGGCCGGCGACTCTCAAAGAAATTACCTCCGCCCGCCAGCGCAGCAGCATCCAGCAGATGATGCCGATGGCTTTCACACGTCCATTCCAGGGTCGGCACCGGTATCGAAGGCTCGATCTCCAAAACTTCCGTCGGTGGATGGGCATGGTAGAGCAGCGAATAGATATCGCCGAAGCCTTGCATCGTAAACATCTCCTCATAAGCGATTGCAGACTTGCTTATGGGGAACTGCGTATGCCGCTTGGGAGGCAGGGTCCCGGCCGAGCGGTATTGGGGCACTTGACTTTCTCCATCGTGCTTATCCGCCCATCGATTTTCGATTGCGAATTCAGAATATATTATGGATTATGAAATGTAGAGTTTTTCAAGTCAACGTGCGCGTCGCACTTCCACAAACCGGATGCGACCGCAGCAGCGGCGAGTCCGCAACAGCTAGCATAGGAGTCAGTCATGTCGCCACCAACCCCCAACACGACCAAGCACTTCCTGGTCGACCTCTCACTCAAATCCGCCCTAGAGCCGTCCGAACTTCAAGAACAAAGGGATTTTTTGCAAGGGCTCACGCTTCAGGGCCGCTTGCTGGTTGCCGGTGTGGCCCCGGCCATTCAGGGACGCGGGCTTGCGATCCTGGTAGCCAATTCTCTCGAGGACGCGCGTGCGGTCTATGCCGATGCGCCGGTGGTTCGCATCGGAAAGGCCAGCGTGGAAGTGAATGAATTCCGCATTACGTCAGGCGCCCTAGCCCAGCGTTAGGGCGGCGTCTGCCGCAAAGTGTTAGTCACAGTGGTCGACGACGAACAACAAAACTGCGCCCGCAGGCCAAGCCAATCGCTAATGATTTGTTGCAGACGCCGCCTAGTGCCTGCAGCAAATCATCTCAACGATTGGTGAATATCGGAGACCGCTCCCAGAACTTGGACATGCGCTTCTCGCGTCCATCTTCTGTGGCCTTGGACATCGAAACGCCGCGAATTTCGAGATCAAGGGCGGCCTCGTAGCTGGTTCCGGCGACATTGGCCTGCAGGGCCTGCTTGGTCAACCACAGCCCCAACGGGCTGTTCTCCATCATGCCGGTCGCGTAGGCGATCACTTCGTCGGCGAGACGCTCGTCGTCCACCACTTTCAGCACCAGCCCGATGCGCGCAGCTTCTTCGGCCCCCACACGCCGCGCGTTAAACAAAAAGTCCGCAGTACGCTGACTGCCGATCATGCGCGACATCAAATAGCTGACGCCGATTTCGGAGCCGACGCCGACGTTGTGAAATGCGTTGACGAACTCGCCCGACGTGCCGGCGACGACGATATCGGAAACCAGCGCAAGCGCGACACCGAAGCCCGCCGCCGGCCCATTGAGCGCACAGATCACAGGTTGCGGCAGCGTGCGCAGCCCCAACGGAATCTGCTTGATGCGCGCCATCGAGTACATGTCCTGCTGAATAGGGCCGAGGTTCTCCTCCATCCAAGGCTGGCGCCCCGGAGCACCGACCCAGTGACCCGAGCAAAAGGCACGTCCAGCACCGGTGAGCACGACCACACGAATCGAAGTGTCGTACTTGATTTTTTCGAGAATGTTGACCATCTCGTCGTACATCTCGAACGCGAAGCCGTTCAGCACCTCGGGATTGTTCAGGGTGATGCGGCAGACTCCCTTCGCGGGATAGTCCAGGTCGATGCTCGGCATGCTTACTCTACCCCGGCTAAAATATGCTGAAGCGAGCTAACCCTTGGCCTCGCCCGGCTTCATGGAAAGGCGGCTTCTGAGTGCAGCGATGCGCTCGCCATGCTCGGCGCCGAAGATCAGGCTGCTGTTGGAAAGGCGCTCGATGTTGCGGCCTTGGGCACGGTCGAGATCTTTCGACAGCTCGATGGACAGTTTGGCGGCCGCGATCATTTCCGCAGGCTGGCGTGTCAGCGAACGGCAGAACGCCCTCGCCGCCTCGGCGAAGCCCTCATCGGGCAGCACGTCATGAACCAGGCCCGTGGTCAGCGCCTGCTGGGCCGAGAACTGTCGCCCGGCGATGATCAGCCAGCGGGCCCAGTGCGTGCCGACCAGCCGCGTCAGCCGGCTGGTGCCGCCGGAACCCGGCAGCAACCCCATTGCCGCTTCGGGCAGGCCGTAACGCGCACTCTCGGCCGCCAGGCGGAAATCGCAGGACAGCGACATCTCCAGCGCGCCCCCCAGGCAAGGCCCCTGATGCGCCACCACGATGGGCTTTTCGACCAGTTCCATCTCGTCGAAGATGTCGTGCAGCGGAAACGCACCGCGACGGTACTCGTGACGGAAACGGCTGGGACTTCCCGCAAGGTCCGGCATCACCAGCGAACCCACATCTGCGCCCGAAGAAAAGTACTTGCCGTTGGCACGAATCAGCAGAACGCGCAGCTCGGGCTTGGTGGCGAGGCGTTCCAGTGCGTCGGCAAGGCCTTCGAGCATCGGCAGGTCGATCGCATTGTGTTTCTGCGGATGATCGAACACCAGTTCGATCAAACCGTCGGATTCACTCAAGGTGAAATGTGACGACATCGTATACCCCTCTTCGTCAGCTCCGGCTACGCGGCAGACCGAGCGCAGTTTCGGCGATGATACTGCGCTGTACTTCACTGGTGCCCGCATAGATCGTGGTTGCGATTGAGCGCCGGGCTTCGAGTTCGATCCAGCCAAGATCGCTGTGCTCGCTCACGAGGACCTCGCTGCCGGCAGCATCCATGAGTTCGGCCGCGGACCTCACCATCGCCTCGCTGCCGAACAACTTGGTCATCGGGCCCAGCGAGCGGTCGCGCTGTTTCTTCATGCCCGCCGACTGTGCGCGCCGAGTCAGCGCTTCGAGCACGGCGATCTGGACATGAAGGCGCGTCAAGACCCTACGAACCATGGGCCGCTCAATCCGCGCGGCGGACGGCCCGGATGCCTTGGCCCATGCCGCGGCGTGCTTGAACAGGCGCCGCAGACTGATAAGGAAGAAGTCACCGGTGCTCTGTTCCAGCGCAAGCGCCGCCGCCATCACTGCGGCGCCACCGTTGACTTCGCCCAGGCGGTAGGCGTCGGACACGCGCATGCCGCTGTAGAACGTCACGTTGGTGCGCTCGTTGCCAAGCGTATCAACGCGGTTGAGGTCATAGCCGGGCTGGTCCAGCGGCAACAGGAACAACGTCAGGCCCGCGTGCTTGGCCGCCTCGGTGTCGGTACGCGTGAGCATGAGGCAGTACTTCGCGAAATGCCCCTGCGAAGTGAACATCTTCTGGCCGTCAATGACCCAGCCATCGCCATCACGCACGGCCCGCGTGCGTGCGGCGAAAATGTCTGAGCCGCAGGACGGCTCGGAATAGCCCAGGGCGCAATTGGCCTGCCCCGAAGCGAGCAGCGGCAGCACTTCTTCCTTGAGCGTTGACGAGCCGAAGCGCATGACGATCTTGCCGACCATGTCGGTGGTGTTGGCAGGCGCCACCCACCAGGCAAAATCACCATAGACACGATAAAGCGCGGACATTTCGAGCGCGCTGCAATCCTGCCCGCCATATTCGGCCGGCCAGTCGGGATGCAGCAGGCCGGCGACCGCCAGCGCGCGTTCCATCTCGGCATCATGTCCGTCGCCGGAGGTGTAGACGAACTCGCGGTGCTTGTCGGTCATGTGCTCCGAGAAGAAGCGGCGAGCCCGCTCCGCCATCCGCTCTGCGGCTTCGCCGAGGCCGAAGTCGATTCCGATCTCGCCCACCTGGGGCAATTCGGCATCCGGCCCTGCGGCACTCCAGAGGCGATCCGCCGACAGGTCGAGCAGCGCTTCCGGTCCGCCCGCTAGCAGTGACAATGCACGGCAACGGCGCCAGAACAACTGGGCCTGCGATTCCAGTCCCAGTCCGTAGCCGCCGAACGTCCGCATTGCGCGCAGGCTTGCGGTCTGCGCCGACTCTGCCGCCCACCAGCAGGCCGCCGGGGCCATCGCAGCGGCATCCTGTGCGCGGGTCGCAATCGACCACAGCGCATAGCGGACGAGCTGCCGCCCACCCTCGACATCGGTTGCGACATCAGCCAGCGGATGCGCGATGCCCTGAAAGCCGCCGATCGGACGACCGAAGGCGTTGCGTTCGCAGGCATACGTTGCAGCCTGACGCAGCGATTCCTTGGCCATACCCAACAACATGGCGGCGACTAACAGCCGCCACTGATCGACGGCGCCTTCGAATGCGGCGCGCGCGGCTACCCCTTCGGATACAACGTGACGCTCGGCAGCGGATGGGTCGAAGCGCGCCAGCGGCAGCTCACCAAGGTTCGCTGGCGTTGCGCAGCGAACCGATGGCACGCCCAAATTGAGCGCGTCACCATCCCAGTACAGGACCGCATCGGCAAGACCGCCACCGGGAATCAGGGACGATTCCCTCCTGTCGCCCAATGCCGCAGGCACCAGGGTCACCACAACATCGCCCGCGCAAAGGCGCGAGAGCCAATCTGTCACGACCGGTCCGGAATCGAATCTCGCCAGCAACGCGGCCACCACCATGCCTTCGATGACGGGCAGCGCCACTAGGCACTCACCGACAACCTCCGCGACCAGACTGGCTTCGAGCATGCCCAAACCAACGCCGCCGGCACTCTCGGGCACCAGTAGCGACAGCACGCCCGCCTCGGCGGCACTGCGCCACAGGCCCAGATCGAGCATCGCCGAACCCGACATCGCGCCCCGCTCACGCAGGCCCGCTTTCGAGAACAGGCGCGCAACGCTGTCGCGCATGAGCTGCTGCTCTTCGGTCAATTCCAGATTGAGCAATCCGATCCCCCAGAAGTTCAGTTGAGGTTGGCGCGCCTTCAGACTTCGGCGAGGAAACGTCTCGGATTGTCATACATGATGCTGCGAGTCTGGTCCTGGCTCAGCGTGGCACAGGCTTCGTCGGCGAACTGCGCTGGCGTCGCCACGCCCTCGGCGTGTGGCCAGTCCGAACCCATCACCAGAAACTCGCCGCCGCCAGCGCCCGCGATGATCCCCGCCAGATCGTCTTCCGGGTACGCCACCACGAACACGTTCTCGCGGAATATCTTGCTCGGACGCTGCTCCAACTGCCCGCACGGCCAATGGCCGTTGCGCGCCATGCCGCGTGATTTGTCCATGCGTGTCAGCAAACCTGGCACCCACTCCGCGCCGTTCTCCACACTGATCAGTTTGATATTCGGAAAGCGCGCAAAGAAGTTGAAGAAGATAAACGACGATAGCGTCTCCATCAGTGGGCGTTCTCCATAGAAATGCAACCAGGTGAACGCAGTCTGACGGTAGCGTGACTGCAGCGGCTGGTCACCCCAGATGCGCATGTGCTCGTGCATGTAGCGCGCTTCCGAAACATGGAAGGCGACATTGACCTTGGCTTCGTTGAGGATCGACCAGTAGGCGTCGTGCGCCGGGTCGGCCGGCGATTTGCCGTTCACCGGACCCAATGGCATCAGGATCACCCGAGCGCCGCGCTTGATCGCCCAGCGGGCTTCTTCGCAGGCCCGCTCAACGTCGTCCAGCGAGATCAGCGGCGTGGCGAAGATCCGATCCTTGTAGTTGAAGCCCCAGGTCTCATCGAACCACTGGTTGTACGAGCGGTTGATCGCATACGCAGCGTCCACGTCGTCCAGAAAACCGATCGTGCCCACGTGGTTGCCCGGAAACAGCAACGTGCCCTCCACGCCGAACCCGTCCAGCAGCGCCACGCGCTCGTCGCGGTCGGTCATCGCCGGCGTCATCGCCTCGCGAATGTCGACGTTCTCCTTGCCCGACTTCATGGCCTTGAGCCATTCATGCAGCTTGCCCGGCGGCGGCACCTTGTGGTCCGCAGTGTAGAAGTCCTCCGTCACGTGGATCTTCTTCGACCCCACGTACATCACCATCTGACCGTTGTCCTGAATCACCCAACGGTAGTTCCAGTCCTTCTTGTACTTCTCCGGCAGGTACTCGTTCCACGCCGCGCAATCGAATGGCTCGATCACATGTTCGTCCGAATCGAATATCGGACCGGTATAGGTTGACATGGCACACTCCTCCATATATTTAGCAATACGTTACGTATATTAGAATTACTGCCTCGACCCGTCAATCAAACCAAGGGGCGGGCGACCAACCGTACCGGTGCGAATTCGTGCAATGCGCCACCGAAAGTGTCGAAGCTGAGCCTGGCGGCGGATGAAGCAATTCCGCGGCTAGGCACAGGTTCGAACGGAACCCCAAAGTCCGGTTTCAATGATTGCCTGACATCGGCCTCGGCGAGACAGTCGGAGCATCGCATCGACCACGTCGCCCCAACCGGTACCGACAACAAGGCGTTTTTTCTATTCGCAATACATTCTATATAGTACAACCACAGAATCGGCGCCCGAGGCTGTACATTCTTCAATGCCTTTCATCGCGGAGCCCTCCATGAGTCGTACCCTCACCGCGGAGATCAACCACCTGCTCTCGCGTTACGCGCAATCAATCGACCGTGGGCGTCTCGACGAACTCGCTTCCCTCTTCAGCGAAGACGGCGTGCTACAGACCCCCGCATGGAGCGCCTGCGGCAGGCAGAAAATCCTAGAGCGCCTCTCGGGCATGGGCGAAACGCCCGGCAGAAGGCCACGATTCGTCCGTCATCACGTCACGAGCTTCGTGGCCGAGAGCGCTGGCGAAGGCGCCGCCTCGGGACGCGCCTACTTTCTCGTGCTGACGGACATCGGCCTCGATCATGCCGGCATCTACATCGACCGCTACACCCTGCTGGGTCAGCAGTGGCAGATCGCGAGCCGGCAGGTGCGGCTGGACTGGATGGCTGAAGGTTCGCTCATGAAACCCGCCACCGAGTAGCGCAGCCAGGCACGGACCCGCCGTTACGCAGCCCAGACCAGAGGCAACTGCAGGGGCTGAACCATCAATGCCAGGGTCGAACTGATCGTGGTATCGGGCTTGACCTGAAAGCTGGGGATGGCCTTGAAGAACTCTTCCATCGCAATCACCAGCTCACGTCGCGCAAGGGGCGCACCAACGCAGCGGTGCACTCCGAATCCGAACGTGACGTGGCGCGAAGCACCGCGATCGAAGCGCACTTCCGATGGATTTTCGTACACATCGGGGTCGGTGTTCGCAAAGTATGTCGTCATCGCGACCTTGTCGCCCGGCATCACCTCGACGCCGTTGATCGTGATCGGCTTGATGCAGGTGCGGAAAGTTGCCACGGCGGAGTACGCCCGCAGCAGCTCCTCCATGGCCGCCGGGATCATCTCGGGCTTGCCGCGCAACAGCGCCTGGTGCTCTGGATTCTCTGCCAAGTGCCGGAAATGCCAGCCCATGTTGGTCGACACCGTATCGAGTCCGCCGATGAACAGGTTGAAACAGAAGCCGAAGACTTCATCGTGCGTGAGCTTGCGCCCTTCGATCTCCGCCTTGATGGCGTGCGAGATAAAATCATCACCCGGATTACCCCTGCGCTCTTCGATGACACCGTTGAGATAGTTTTTGACGTTGAGCACACCGTCACGCACATCATCCAGACTGGCGGCATGGAACATCTGCATCTCCCATTTGAGAAATTCCCCGACGCGGCCGAGCGGCATGTCCATGAGTTCGAGGAAGACGGCAATGGGGAAGCGGAAGGCGAATTCACTCATAAATTCGCACCCGCCCTTGTCTTTGAATTTGGCGATGTAGTCGCGCGCGATCTCACGCACGCGTTCTTCCAGCGCTTGCATCTTCTTGGGTGTGAACAAGGGATTCATCACTGACCGATACAGCGCATGCGCCGGCGGATCGCTTTCGACCGGCAGGGTCGACCAATTGTCGCCAACAAGCATGGCAAAGGGCGAAAGGCCCTTGGCCGTGAAGTGCTCGTTGTCTTGGTAGATCGCGTTGAGATCGCGCGCCTTGCGGAAAATCCAGGCCGGCGTGTGACCCGGATACGCATGCAGCGCGTAGAAGGCCTCCGGCTGTTCGTCGTGCTGCTGAGGAATGATCGTCTTATACGGATTGTCGTCAGTGTGCGCCCCCATGACCAGGGGATACGGACGAACCTGATCCGACGAAACATGAGGTGGAAGTGCGGGTGTTGGGATGTTCATGCAAGCTCCTTTTTTGTTCGCCTCCGAGAAAGACCGTCACGGACGGCGATGCCACTGCCTATTACTTGCCAGTAGGGGCGACGAATCCAGCGGGCAGATTGTGTCGGTAGCAGCGCCCTTCATGGCGCTCGGCGACGCACCACCCTTGCGCACGAAGCGATCGCAATATCAGAGCCCTCTGAACATCACGCGCTCGGCACTGCCGACATATCCACCATTTCCTGGCGGTCGGAAAGCTTCTGATGCGTCGTGACCATGGCATCACCCGGAAACCACCGTCGGCTCAGCGAGCCTCCGGCTCCGTGTCGCCAACGATCTTGATGATGCGCTCGGGGCAAGCCTTGCTCGCACGACAAACTAGAGCTTCGCTGCCCGTCGGCACGTCAAAGCCCTTCGTCGCGATATAACCCATGTCGTCGAGCGGAAACAGCTCGCCGGCAACCGCGTTGCAGCGTGCGTGTCCGGCACAGTGCTCCTTGTCAATGACGACCTTCATCGCGTACCCACCAAACTAGGGGAAGCGAACTGACGGTCAACACCATGCCGCCATGGAACGCGGCGGGCCGTTCTGGATCGAGTTTGAACGGGGGTACCCTGCGCAACCATTCGCGGTAAAGCACGCGCAGTTCCAGCCTGGCCAGATGCGAGCCCGCGCAGCGATGGGGGCCGATTCCAAAAGTGAAATGCGCCGCCGCGTTGCCGCGCTCCAGATTCACCGACTCCGGCTTCTCGAACGCCTTGGGGTCGAGATTTGCGGTCTGCAGGTGAAGCATGACCATATCGCCCGCCTTGAACGGCACGTCGCCATACTGGAAATCGCGCGTAACCACGCGAAGCGGCGTGGAAATGCCATAACGGCGTAGGATCTCCTCGACAGCATCGCGAATCAGCGAGGGGTCGGCGCGCAGTCGCTCCTGCAGCGCTTGGTCGCGCGCCAGGTGGCGGATGCCGAAACACATCGCGTTGACGACCGTGTCGAGACCACCGAGAAATAACAGGAAGCAATAGCTCTGCATTTCTTCGAGCGTGGGCGAGCGGTCGCCGATCTTGAGGTCGAGCATGCGGCTGATCAGATCGTCTTCACGCTTGTTCTGACGTGCCACGATAATCTCCGTCATCGCCGTGATGATCCTGGCGAAGCACGCATCGCGCTCCGCAAAATCAGCGGTGGCCAGAACCCGGACCGCCAGCTCACGAAACTCGGCCAGGCGATCCAGCGGCATGCCCATCATCTTCATGAAAATAGTCACCGGAACCGGCTCGGCGATGGCGGCCAGGAAATCGCACT
Source organism: Gammaproteobacteria bacterium (assembly GCA_022599775.1). Classification (GTDB taxonomy): domain Bacteria; phylum Pseudomonadota; class Gammaproteobacteria; order Nevskiales; family Nevskiaceae; genus Banduia. Next base: position 1,101 of record JAHZLQ010000025.1, on the reverse strand, counting down.
TCCCCTGATCCAGAACTCGGTTGATCAGCTCGTTGACCAGCTCATGAATGGACCCTTCGAGCGCAGCCATGTTCTTGGGGGAGAACGCCAGCGACAACGGTCCCCGGTATACAGCATGCGCCGGTGGATCAAGATTAATCGGGATGCCGATGACCGTCTGCGGCTCGGGGCCGAGCGTCATCTTGGAACTGGAAAACACTGCCGGATTACCAATGATGCTGCGGATAGCCTGCTCACTGGTGGCGACCCAATGGCCACCATACCGAGGCGTGTAGAACACAGCCGGCGCGTCCGCCATCAGAGAATGCAGGCCCTCGTGGAGGTCTGGGCTTAGCCTGGGGTCGTTGACATAGTCATAGTCGAACAACAAGCCACCGGGTACGTGGGGCGGCGTTGCAACGGATGTCGTGCTCGGATGATTCACAGCATTCTCCAGCCCATGCAGTGGGCGCTCAATCCTAGGGAACGGCAAACACGCGGAGTGGAACGGCGACTGCGGCTCTATCGTCAGGACGGGCTCTCATCCGAAAGCCATCGACCTCCCGATTCTTAGTGCGGCAGCCTTACTCGCTCGGCGTTCGACGCCCGGCCATCGGCCCGCTTTCTCCTCGCGGCCATTCTACGAATCACCAGAGATCGCGTCGCTTGCATTCGTTTTAGTGTGCATCCAACGTAATGGCATGCGCTCTGCGGAGAGCGAAGCCCTCGGCCGTTATGGGCGCTTTGGCATCTCGACGGCACGCAACGCGCTGAGCGCGAAGTCGGGCGCGAAGTCGCGCCAGAACCTGAACTTGTCGGGCGTAGAAAAGTCGGTAGCCAGGAACCCGGACAACACCTTCCCGCCGGTAAAGCAACCGATCACCACCATGATGGAGGCCCCCATCGCGGCTTGCGCATTGATCTGCGCCTTGAAAATTCCGGCACGCTGACCATCCGTGTAGATCTTGCTGAGCCGCCCCATCAGCACCGGCCCGCGCTGCCACAATTCGCGGCACCTAGCAGCCTGTCGGACTTGGAAACGTGGGCTGTCTGCTGCGTTCTGGCGTGGTTATTTTTTGACCGCGGTGATCTGGGCAGGATTTGCCCAGCGGGACGAAAAGC
>JAHZLQ010000024.1 GCA_022599775.1 Gammaproteobacteria bacterium | reverse complement strand
GGAACGGCCATGACGCAGGAGATTCATTTTGCGGGGCGCCGCTTGCGGCATGGCCGTTAGGGAGGATCGCATGATGACCTTGAATGGGATCGCTTCTGGTGGGCACACCTGGGTTTGAATTTATCAAAAAAAGATCACTCTGGATGATCTTTTACTTCATTCGTCAAACCCAGTATCCTCGGCGATGGTTTATAAATATGATATTTTGAGCACTATGGATGCTCAAAATTCAGGAAAATTGAACCGCTTGCTGGTCGAACTGGGCGATACGCGCCTGGTGTCCAGCCGCTGGCTGCGTGCGCATGACTACTCCAACAGCCTAGTCGCGCGCTATGTGGGCAGCGGCTGGCTGGTGTCGCCGGCGCGTGGCGTGTACATGCGCGCGGGTGGGCGGCTGCAATGGGAGGGGGTGGTCCGCAGCCTGCAGGTCGGAGAGGGCCTGCCACTGCATGTCGGCGGGCGTTTCGCACTGGCCTTGCAAGGGCACGAGCACTATTTGCGTTTGGGCGATGCCGGGACGATCACGCTTTACGGGCCGGTGCCGCCGCCGGGCTGGGTCGGCAAGCTGTCCATGGACCAGCGCTTCGAGTACCAGGGCAAGGGGCCGTTCGATTTGCCGGCCGTTTCCTTCACTGCGGAAGTCTCCGAAAAGGCGCTATCCGAGCTGGGTTTGGCCTTGTACTCCGCTGCACCTGGTGTCGATGCCTTGGTCTGCTCGACGCCCGAGCGGGCCATGCTGGAGCTGTGCGATGGTGTATCGGATGCGGTAGGGGTCTACGAGGCCGACGCGCTGATGCAGGCCATGACCACGCTGCGTCCACGGAGCGTCGCCCCACTGCTGCGCCATTGCCGCAGCATCAAGGCCAAGCGGCTGTTTCTGGCCCTGGCCGATCGCCACCGGCATGCGTGGCTGGCGCATGTGTCGTTGGAAGGCGTCGGTCTGGGGCGGGGCAAGCGCGCGCTGGTGCCCGGCGGGCGCCTGCATCCGACCTACCAGATCACCTTGCCGGGAGACCTCGATGAGCACTTGGCTTGACCATTGGGATCGGCGCTACACCGATCGGGTGCGACTGCTGGTGGAAATCCTGCCGGTGCTGGCCCAAGAGCCGCGCTTTGCGCTCAAGGGTGGCACGGCTATCAATCTGTTCGAGCATGATCTGCCGCGCTTGTCGGTGGACATCGATCTGGCCTGGCTGCCGGTCCACAACTATGCCGAGGATGCAAAGTTGATCGCCGAAGCGCTCGGGCGGTTGGCCGATGCGCTGCGTGCCCGGCCTTTGCAATTGCAAGTGCAGACTTCGGCAGGCGAAAGCGGGGCGGTTACCCGGCTGGTGGCCAGCCGTGGCCGTACACGGGTGCAGATCGAGACGACGCCGGTGATGCGCGGGACGGTGCATCCAGTGCGAACCATGGTCGTGCGGCCACGGGTGGAGGAGGCGTTCGGCTTCGCCGAAGTGCAGGTGCTGAACTTTGCCGACCTGTATGCCGGCAAGCTTGCGGCGGCGCTGTCTCGGCAGCATCCGCGCGATCTGTTCGATGTGGGTCTGCTGCTGGAGGACGAGCGGGCGGATGTGAGCCTCTGGCGGACTTTTCTCGTGTACCTGACCTGCAGTCCCAAGCCGGCTTGGGAGATGCTGGTGCCTCGCGTGCCAGCGGATTTTGAGGCTACCTTCGAGGCTCACTTCAAGGGCATGACGGCTGAGCCCATTGAAGCGACGGCCTTGTTGGAGAGCCGCGAGCGTCTGTTGGCACGGGTGGCGCTTTGGCTAGACGAACCTTCGCGTGCCTTTCTGCAATCGGTCGAGGATGAGCAGCCGGATTTCGGGTTGATCGGCCTTGCCCATGCGGCCGATCTGCCCGGTGTGCGGCGCAAGATGCACAACCTGGCGCAGCGCACGGCAACCAAACGTGCTGCGGATCGTGGTCAGTTGGCGGAGGTGCTGGCGCGCATCAAGGTGCGATGACGTGGCGGCAATACAAGCGGATGGAGCGATCGCTATGGTTCACGATTTCACACTGGTCTATGCGCTGAATCCGGAGTTGGATTCGCAGGATGAGATCCTGCGCCGGCTGGTCGGCAGTGACTGTGCCGATGCCATGGTGGGCTGGGGCCGGCCGGGGCATGTCGCGCTGGCCTTTGGCTATCACCGTGCGCCGGCCCAAGCCTGGGCTCATCGTGCATTCGGATCGCGGGAGTCAATATGCCAGCGGCGAGGCAAGCTGCTCGCCGCACATCACGTCGTCGTCAGCATGAGCCGCAAGGGCAACTGCTGGGATAACGCCGTCATGGAACGCTTCTTCCTGAATCTGAAGATGGAACGGGTTTGGCAACGCGACTATGCCAATCACGCCGAAGCAATCACTGACATCACCGACTACATCGTCGGCTTCTACAACAGCGTCCGGCTCCATTCCACGCTCGGATATCGAGCTCCCACCCACTACGAAATGGCAACCGCCTGATTCCCCTATCGGGGTGTCCGAAATTACTTGACCACGACACCGTATCGTTGAGCGCGGTCTGGCTGAGCGCCAATAATTCATGTCCAACGCCAGCTGATATCCTCGATAAGAATCCATATTTGGACTGTGGCCGTATTAAATAGTTCAAATATGAACTCTTATTTTTCATTGTACTTGATCTTTTGTCACTTAAATGACCAAATATGGCTGGTAAATTATTTTTGGCATCCATATTTGAAGGCTTTGAAGTGATGTCCGCAGGTTCCAAACGTACCGGCACTCAGGTCGTGATGCCACAGCCCGTGGCGCGTGCGTTGCGCAGCCTCGGTCGTGATCTGTCGATGGCTCGTCGCATGCGTCGATTGACACAGGAGGACCTGGCGCAGCGTATGGGGACATCGCTGAGCACGGTCAGGCGCATGGAAGACGGGTACCCAGGTACCGCGCTGCACACGTTCCTGCGTGCCTTGCATGTGCTCGGTCGTATCGAGGACCTCGTCAAGGTCATGGCGCTGGAACAGGACACGCTGGGTCTGGAGTTGGCCCGGGACCGGTTGCCTCAACGGGTGCGGTCAGCCGGTGGGAAGAAAGCGAAGGCGGGGTCCCCCGGAACGCCGGTGCAAGGCCGCGAGACTGTCAGCGATGACGACGAGCTCGAGGGCTTCTGATGCTGACCCGGCAAGCGCAACGCCAGGATCTCGACGTCCATCTCGGCAGGGAAGGCAGGCTCATCGGACGCCTGCACCTGGGCAGTGGCAAGCGTAGTGCCTTCCGCTACGATGAACGCTGGTTGCAGGACCCGCAGTTCTTTACGGTGTCGCCAGACCTGCAGCCGGTCCCCGGTGCTCAACATCCACAGGGCGTGTTCTTCCGGGCGCTTGAGGACACGGCACCGGATGCCTGGGGTGAACGGGTCATCCGCCGGGCACATGCCAAATCACGACAGCAGGATCGCGATCTTCCGCCGCTGGCGCCGGTCGACTTTCTCATGTGGGTCGACGACGAAGCGCGTGTCGGGGCGCTGCGCCTTTTCGATCCTCAGCGCGGCATCTATCTACACAGCGGTGGTGCCCATCGGCATATTCCGCCGCTGGTGGAACTGGGCAAGGTTCTGCATGCGGCCCGGGCTCTGGAAGACGGTATGGAGAGTGCGCAAGACCTGCAGTACCTGCTTGGACAGGGAACCTCACTGGGCGGCGCGCGTCCGAAATCGACGGTCCTCGATACCGATGGCTGGCTGGCCTTGGGCAAGTTTCCGAGCCAGGCAGACCAACGTGACGTGATTCGAGGCGAAGTGCTAGCCATGAACCTAGCGACTCGGGCAGGCATCCGTGCCGCGCCGGCGCGTGTGGAACTTATCCAGGGCACGGCCGTGGCGGTGATCCGGCGTTTCGATCGTACCGGTGGCGGAGGGCGCATCCCCTACGTGTCGGCCGCCACCATGCTGCAGACGGGCGGGCGAGATGAAGTCCATGCCTACACAGAACTCGTGGACGTGCTCCTGCAGACGGGTTCCGATCCCATCGCCGACATTCACGAGCTTTGGCGCCGTTTGGTCTTCAACTTTCTTATTTGCAATACGGACGATCATCTTCGCAATACGGGCTTGCTGTACGACGCGCGGCGCCGCGGTTGGCGTCTCGCCCCGGCTTTCGATCTCAATCCCATGCCGGGAGATCGTCGCGAGAGCAAGATATGGCTGACCGAAGACTCTGGTCCGATCGACAGTCGCCAAATGCTCATGGACGGGGCACCGTACTTCAGGTTGGGCATGCAGGAAGCAGCCACAGTCTGGGATGAAATCGCACGAGCCATTGGAGCATGGCGCTCCCTAGGCAAGGCGTTGGGCATGCGGAGCGGGGATTTGAGCGATTTCGAGCCGGCGTTGGCGCCATGACGCAGGGGCTGGGTATCGACCTTCATGTAGTCCAGTGTTGCCGCAAAGCGGCTCGGCGTTTTGGCATTCGGAGAGTGACGGCGGCGGCCAAGACCCGGCCAAGCGCCGGATTGCGGGTAGAAGTGACCGGCGATCTGGCGCTCGCCACGCGTGAACAAGGCCGGCCCCGGCAGGCCGGGGCCGGCCGTCCCCTCAGTGCGTGCCGAGGCGATTGGTCGTGGGCTTGTTGCCGAGGCCGTCGTGCGAGTGCTGCAGCGGGAGGCTCGGCTCGGGCTGGCGGCGCAGCTCGTCGGGCACCATCGCGCCCATCGGTCCCTTGGCGACCAGCGTGCCGCCGTCGGCGAACCACAACGCTCCGGTGACGTTGCTGGCTTCGTCCGAGGCCAGGAAGGCGTAGACGTTGGCGATCTCCTCGGGCGTGCCGCGGCGGCCGAGCACCGTGGCCTCGACCGTCATCTTTTCCATCTGCTCATCCATCGGCCCGGTGTCGGTATGCGTCCAGGCGGTGTCGACCGGACCCGGACAAACGCAGTTGGCGCGCACGCCGTACTTGCCTTGCTCGACCGCGAGGCCGCGGATGAAGGCGTGCACGAAGCCCTTGGTGCCGCCATAGGGCGCGTTATTGGGCTCGCCGATCGCGCCGGCTTCCGAGCCGGTCGCGAGCACCACGCCGTGCGACTGCTGCAGATGCGGCAGTGCGTACTTGGTCATCAGAAACACGGCGCGGGTATTGCTGAGCAGCGTGGTGTCGAAGGCCTCGAGCGAATAGTCCTGACACTCCGCCACTTCGAGAAATACACCGGCGTTGTTGACCAGTACGTCGAGCCGGCCGTACTGCTGCAGCGCGGCCTTGACCGCTGCCTGCGCGAGCTCCGGCTCGGACACGTCGCCGATGAAGCCCTGGCAGTCGCCACCCGCGGCATTGACGGCATTGACGGCCTTGACGACCTCGTCGATCGGGTCACCGTTGAGGCCGACCGCAAGAACCTTGGCGCCTTCGCGCGAAAATTTGTGGGTAATCGCTTCGCCGATGCCAGTGCCGGCGCCGGTGACGATGCTGACCTTGCCTGCTAGACGTCCGTTCATGTCGAGACTCCTGAATCTGGGAATGGAGGCAGTGGCATACCGCCTGTTCGTTCATCGCCCGATTGTGGACAAGGCCCATGAACCCAGACTTGAAGAATGCGTTCAGGAACAATGCGTCGTCGGCGATCCGGCTCGGCGTGTCGAGCGGGCCGACTGCATGAAGGACGGTGGTATGGATACCGATGCCGACGTGACCGTCGCCAGCAGTGAACGGGAAAGCCATCCCGGACAAGCTCAGGGTGGTATCCGACTTCTCGTATCGCGATCAAGGCGCGCACGGCGCGGCGACGGTCTTCGATGACCCGACCGGACGCGGTTTTACCCGCCGGGCTTGTCATCAGAGGATTCAATCTTGTATACAAGACGCATGAATCCACCCCAGGCCCGGCTTTCTCCCTTTTCGACGCTGCGATTGTCGGTCGCGGGCTTGCACCAGGCATACGTCGATGGTCGCGTCTCGGCCGGTGACTGCGCGCGCGAGGTGCTGCGGCGTCTGGATGCGGCCGACGACAATCCGGTGTGGATCACGCGTGTGGATGAACCGGCGCTGCTGGCCCGTGCCGCCGAGTGCGACGCCTGGCTGTCGCGTTACGGCACGGCGGCGCTGGAGCGATTCCCGCTGCTCGGTGTGCCCTATGCGGTCAAGGACAACATCGACGTGGCGGGTCTGCCGACCACGGCGGCCTGTCCGGCTTTTGCGTACACGCCCACGGAGCATGCCGCCGCGGTCGAGCGCCTGGAGGCGGCGGGCGCGATGCTGGTCGGCAAGACCAACCTCGACCAGTTCGCCACCGGACTGGTCGGCACGCGCTCACCCTACGGCGTGGTGCGCCATCCGGAACGTCCGGAGCGCATCGCTGGCGGCTCCAGTTCGGGCTCGGCGGTGGCGGTGGCGCAGGGCCTGGTCGCATTCGCCCTGGGGACGGACACGGCCGGCTCCGGTCGGGTGCCGGCGGGTTTCAACGGCATCGTCGGACTCAAGCCCAGCCGCGGTCTGGTCAGCACCCATGGACTGCTGCCGGCCTGCCGCTCGCTGGACTGCATTTCCGTATTCGCGGGCGATGTGGCGGACGCGTGGCGCGTGCTCGGCGTACTGGCGGGGGAGGACGCCCGTGATCCGTATTCGCGGGTGCCTCTTGCCATGCCGCCGTGCAGCCGTGAACTGCGCATCGGCGTGCCGGGCCGCTGCGAGTTCTACGGCGACGCGCAGTCCGATGCGGCCTTCGAGGCCGCGCGCGGCCGTCTGGCAGCGCTGCCGTTCCTGACCTTGCAAATGGTGGAGACCGAGACCGTGTTTTCCGCCGCGCAGCTGCTGTACCAGGGGCCGTGGGTCGCCGAGCGTCGCGTGGCGCTGGGCGATTTCTTCGAGACGCATGCGGGCGACATCGAACCCTCGGTGCGCGCCGTCATCGCCGCGGCCGACGGGCAAAGCGCGGCTGATGCTTTCCGCGGCGAGTACCGGCTGGCCGAGCACCGCGCGGCGGCGGCCCGGCTGTTCACGACGATCGATGCGCTGCTGGTGCCCACGGCGCCCACGCATCCGCTGATCGCGGACGTGCTGAACGAGCCGATCGCGATCAATGCGCGCCTGGGTCACTACACCAATTTCGCCAATCTGCTGGACCTGGCGGCGATCGCGATCCCGGCAGGCCGGCGCGGCGACGGTCTGCCATTCGGTGTCACGCTGTTGGCCCCGGCCGGTAGCGATCACCGTCTTGCGGCGATGGCGCAGGTACTCGCCGAGGCGCTGGCCGGCGGCGCGCCGTGCTCGGCAGTCGGCAGCCTTGCGTTCGAGCCACTGCCGACACCGCAGGCGAGCCTCGATCTGGTCGTGGTCGGGGCGCATCTGCTGGGGCAGCCGCTGAACTGGCAATTGCTCGAATGCGGCGCGCGCCGGGTTCGAAGCTGCCGCACGGCGCCGCGCTACCGCCTGTATGCGCTGGCCAATACCGTTCCGCCGAAGCCGGGCCTGGTGCGCTGCGAGGGCGGCGGCGCCGCAATCGAAGTGGAAGTCTGGCGCCTGCCTGCGGCGCAGTTGGGGCGCTTCATCGCGTGGGTGGACTCGCCGCTGGCGATCGGCTCGCTGGAACTGGAGGACGGTGAGTGGCTCAAGGGCTTCGTCTGCGAGCCACTGGCGGTGAACGGCGCCGAGGACATTTCGGCTTTCGGCGGCTGGCGTGCCTATCGGGCGGAGACCGGCGCATGAGCCGGCACATCACAACTGGCATCGGCGATGCGTCGTCGATGAAGCATTCGGGGATTGCCCCCGCAGGAGCATTGCCATGAAGTTCGGAACGGTCGCCGCGCAGCCCTATGCTTGGCCCTACAACGGCGAATTCGCGCCCTCGGACACGGCGCTGGTGATCATCGACATGCAGACCGATTTCTGCGGTGAGGGCGGCTACGTTGATGCGATGGGCTACGACCTGAGCCTCACGCGCGCGCCGATCGGCCCGATCCAGGGGCTGCTGGCGCGCGCTCGCGAACTGGGCTTTTGGGTCATTCATACGCGCGAAGGCCACCGTCCGGACCTGTCCGACCTGCCGGCCAACAAGCGCTGGCGCTCGCGCCAGATCGGCGCCGGCATCGGCGATCCCGGCCCCTGCGGCAAGATCCTGGTTCGCGGCGAGCCGGGTTGGGACATCATCCCGGAGCTGGCACCGGCGCCGGGTGAGATCGTGATCGACAAGCCCGGCAAAGGCTCGTTCTGCGCCACCGATCTGGAGCTGATCCTGCGCACGCGCGGCATCACCAACCTGCTGCTGACCGGAATCACCACCGACGTCTGCGTGCACACCACCATGCGCGAAGGCAATGACCGCGGTTTCGAGTGCCTGCTGGTCGAGGACTGCTGCGGCGCCACCGATCACGGCAATCATCTGGCGGCGCTGAACATGGTCAAGATGCAGGGCGGGGTGTTCGGTGCGGTGGCGGATTCGGCCGCGGTCCTCGCAAGCCTGTCGGTTTGAGGCGGCGCACGGCCGCGCGTGCCTTTGTCGGGCCAAGCAGCAATAATCGGCTTCCACGAAGCTCGGGGCACCGCGTGCCGGCCAAGGACGACGATTTGACGGTGAACGACCCGGCGACCCTGGCGGAGCTCCAACAGGTGTTCGAACGCTACGAGGCGGCCCTGCTGGCCAACGACGTTGCGGCGCTCAACGACTTCTTCTGGCACGACGACCGGGTGCTGCGCTACGGCATCACCGAGCACAGCCACGGCCATGCCGCGCTGAGCGCCTACCGGCTTGGCGCGTCGCCGGTGGACCGTCGGCGCCGCCTGCTGCGCACCGTGATCACCACCTTCGGCTTCGATGCGGGTTCGGCCTGTACCGAATTCTGCACGCCGCCGGGCGCCGCCATCGGTCGCCAGACCCAGACCTGGATTCGATTCGCGCAGGGCTGGCGCATCGTCGCGGCGCATGTGAGCCTGATTGATGCCGAGCACGTGGCGCCGCCGGTCGAGAGGCCCTAAGCTCGGGAATCGTTGCCGCCACCGCTCGGACCCCAGGGTCGAATACACGGTGCCGTACCCGCACACTCGAAGAACCACACTCACGCCCACGCCCGTCATGCCGAAGCCGAAGCAGACCAACCCGCTCGCCGAGCAGGTGTATACCAAGGTCAAGCAGGCGATCTTCGATTTCGAGCTGTTGCCGGGCGACCGCTTTACCGAAAACGAACTCGCGGAGCAGCATGGAGTCTCGCGCACGCCGGTGCGCGATGCCTTGTACCGCCTGCAGCGCGAGGGTTATCTGGAAGTCGGATTCCGCAGCGGCTGGAGCGTGTCGCCGTTCGACTTTCCGCGTTTCGACGAACTCTACGACCTGCGCATCCTGATCGAGACGGCCTCGGTCGAACGTCTGTGCCAGATGGATCCGCCGCCGGATCTGGAAGCGCTCAAGCGTCAGTGGTTGGTCGCCAAGGATCAGCGCGTCACCGAGGCGCGCCAGATCGCCGCGCTCGACGAGGCCTTCCACACCACCCTGGTCAGTGCGGCCGGCAATCGTGAAATCGCGCGCGTGCACGAAGACATCACCGAAAAGATCCGCATCATCCGCCGGCTGGACTTTCTCAAGTCCAATCGCATCGAGGCGACCTATGACGAGCACGCCAAGATTCTGCGTCTGATCCTCAAGCGCCAGTCCACCGAGGCGACGATCCTGCTGCGCTCGCACGTCACGCAGAGCAAGAACGAGGTTCGCAAGATCACCCTGCACATGCTCCATCAGGCACGCGAAGCGATCGCCGGCGCCGGGGCGGGCTGACAGCGTCTCGCCCGGAGCGGTCGATTCGGCGCGCTTCTCCATCACGTTCAAGACGGGGCATCGGGCCCTTTTTGCCCGATTCCGCACACCCTTGGATCGGCCCGCGCGCCCGATAGCGAGCCAGGCTGGTGCGTGCACGGCAACGCCAAGTGTGCGCGCCGCGTCAATCCTGCCCGCTCGGCGTGCGTCGCGGCACGCCTAACAGGCTGAAGCGAAAATAAAAAAAATCCCAATCCTTGTTCGCGAACGCGATATTGCGCGGCCGCGCCAGAGTCTGATTCGTGGCGTGAAAGACTGGCACAGGCATTGCGTATCCAATCTTGTATGCAAGTTTGGATAAATTCAGATCCGGTGCCGGCAGCTCGATCGCCGGTGGCGCATTCGATGCAAGCAATCAGGGAAATCACGATGAAGAATTGGCTGGGGACTGCAGGTTTGACCGTGGCGCTGTCGCTGCTGGTGTCACAGGCCTGGGCGGACGCGGCGCCGGGCTCGGCGATTCATGGCTTTGGTGACTACTCGGTCAAACCGAACTACATCACGCCACGCGGCTTGCTGGTGACCGACGAGGGTGTGACCAGCCAGATTCTGGGTGGCCTGGTGTTTCTGACCAGTGCCAAGACGTCGGTGGTGGTCGGCATCTGGACCGATATCAATCACGATCCGGCGGTGTCCTCGGATACGGTCGGTGCCTGGAACGAGTTCGACTACTTCGTGGGCCTGAACTATTCGCCCAGCGACAAGCTCAAGCTCGGCGTCAGCTACGTCGTCTTCCTGAGCCCACCCGGCGCCTTCAAGACCGAACAGAACATCGAGTTCACGGCCAACTACGACGACAGCGCCGGTGGTCCGTTTTCGTTCCAGCCCTACGCCAAGCTGTTCTGGGCGGTGGACGGGGATTCCACCGTGGTGCTCGGCGACCGCGGCAATACCTTCGATGTGGAACTGGGCGTGACGCCGACCTTCAAGCCGGCCGGCAGCGCGCTGACGATCACGCTGCCGACCTGGATCACGGTCGGTCCCGAGGGCTACTGGAGCGGCGGCACCAGCGAGGATTTCTTCCCGACCGACGGCAGCAACTTCGGTGTGGTGTCGACCGGAATCACGCTGAAGACGCCGGCCGGCTTCGTGCCGCCGCAGTTCGGCGACTGGTACCTCTACGGCGGCGTGCAGTACTACTACCTGATCAACGACAGCCTGGTCGACGCCAACTCTTTGACGACCGGCCACGAGGGCGGCCACGACGACGTGGTCAATGTGTTCGCCGGTTTCGGATTCGGGTTCTGATCGATGTGCCCGGTGAGCACGGCGCAATGGCAGGCAAGCTGCAAGGGGGCGGAATGCTGACAATCGACGCGACACCTTATCCGTTCGAACTGGACCCGGAGCACTGCGGCCTGCTGATCATCGACATGCAGCGCGATTTCCTGGAGCCCGGCGGCTTCGGCGAAATGCTCGGCAATGACGTGTCGCAACTGCGCCGAACCATCGAACCCAACCGGAACCTGCTGGCCGCCTGGCGCGCGGCCGGCCTGCTGGCGATGCATACGCGCGAAGGCCATCGCGCCGACCTGTCCGACCTGCCGCCGGCCAAGTGGCGGCGCGGCCACGGAGACACCCGCATCGGCGATGCCGGGCCGATGGGCCGCATCCTGATCCGTGGCGAGGCCGGTCACGACATCATTCCGGAGCTGTATCCGCAGGCCGGCGAGCCGGTGATCGACAAGCCCGGCAAGGGCGCGTTCTGGTCCACGGACCTGCACGCCATTCTCCAGCACCGTGACATCCGGCAGCTGATCGTGACCGGCGTCACCACCGAGGTCTGCGTCAACACCACCGTGCGTGAGGCCAATGACCGCGGCTACGACTGCCTGGTGCTGGAGGACTGCGTCGGTTCGTACTTTCCGGACTTCCAGCGCCTGGGTCTGGACATGATTTGCGCACAGAGCGGCATCTTCGGCTGGGTCAGCCATTCGCAGCGCGTGATCGAGGCACTGTCCGCGCGCCGTTGAACCTCCAACCGCGCGCAGGGGCGGGCGGTCCTTCATGCAGTAGGGAGCAGACATATGAACACTTTCAAACCGCAGGTCTGGGCGCCGGGGGACTGGAACGCGTTCTTCGGTTTCGGTACCAATATTCTGGTCAACATGCTGACGCTGACGGCGCTGATGCGTTACGTCCTCAAGCTGCCCGATTCGCTGGTGTTCGGCACCATCCTGCCGGCCACCGGGCTGATGATGTTCCTGTCCACGGTCTACTACGCCTGGCTGGCCTACCGGCTGGCCAAGAAAACCGGGCGCAACGATGTCTGTGCGCTGCCCTCGGGCATCAGCGTGCCGCACATGTTCGTGGTGGTATTCGTGATCATGCTGCCGATCAGCGCCAGCACCGGCGATCCGGTCAAGGGCTGGGAAGCGGGGCTGACCTGGGTGTTCATCCAGAGCTTCGTGCTGATGGCCGGCGGCTTCGTGGCGCCCATCGTGCGCAAGATCACGCCGCGGGCGGCGCTGCTCGGCGCCCTGGCCGGCGTCTCCATTGCCTTCATCTCGATGCGCCCGACACTGGAGATGTACATGACGCCGATGATCGGCGTGGTCTGTTTCGCCATCCTCATCGCCAGCTGGTTCGGCGGCGTGCGCTACGGCGGTATTCCGGCCGGGCTGGTGGCCATCGCAGTCGGTTCGGCGATCGCCTGGGGCTCCACCGCGCTGGGCCTCAACATCGGCGGCCTCAGCGTGTCCGGCCTCGGCGATTCCTTGGCGAGCTTCGGCTTTTCGATTCCGCTGCCGCAGTTCGGACATGTGTTCTCGGGCTTCGAATTTCTCGGCGTGATCCTGGTCACCGCAATTCCCTTCGGCATCTATGACCTGGTCGAGGCGATGAATAATGTCGAAAGCGCCTCGGTGGGCGGTGACGATTTTCCGACCACGCGCGTGCTCACGGCCGACGGTGTGGTCAGCCTGATCGGCTGCTGTCTTGGCAATCCCTTCATCAACGCGGTCTACATCGGCCACCCCGGCTGGAAGGCGATCGGCGGTCGCATCGGCTATTCGGCGGCGACCGGCACGATGGTGCTGGTGCTGTCCTGGTTCGGCATCCTGGCGCTGATGATGGCGCTGATTCCGGTGGTGGCGATTTCGCCGATCCTGCTCTACATCGGCATGCTGATCGGCGCTCAGGCCTTCCAGGAGACGCCGCGCAGCCACGCGCCCGCAGTGATCATCGCGCTGATTCCGCAGGTCGCCGGCTGGGGCAAGACCATCATCGATGGCGCGCTCGGCGCGGCCGGTACCAATGCCGGCGCCGTTGGAATCGACAAGCTGGGGCAGGCCGGTGTGCTCTACCACGGTCTGGAGATCGTCGGCGGCGGCGCGATCCTGTGCAGTGTGATCCTGGCCTCGATCACCGCCTGCATGATCGACCGCCACTTCATGAAAGCCGCCGTGTTCGCCGTCGTCGGTGCCGTGCTGACCTTCTTCGGCTTCATGCACAGCGAGGCCATCGGCGTGTTCAAGACCCCCGAGGTGGCCTTGAGCTATCTCGGCGTCGCCGTGATTCTCTACATCTGCGAGCGGTTTGCGGCGGACAAGAGTGCGCAGCCCTACGATGGCCACGAACCGCCGGCCACCGACGCCCTGATGGAGCCCAGCGGCTCGAGCTGAGTTCCGCAGACCGGGTGGCGGAGCGCAGACCGCTGCCCGGGCCCGCCTGTCCGTGCACTACTATCTGCGGATGAACGATCCACGCCACGATGAACACTGGATGCGTGCAGCCTTGCAGTTGGCGGAGGCGGCCAGCGCCGCCGGGGAGGTCCCGGTCGGCGCGGTGGTCGTCGATGCGCAGGGACAGTGCGTGGGGCAGGGCGCCAATGCGCCGATCGCGCGGCACGATCCGAGCGCGCACGCGGAAATTCTCGCGCTGCGGATGGCGGCCGGGGCGCTCGGCAACTACCGGCTGGCAGGCTGTTCGCTGTACGTGACGCTGGAGCCCTGCGCCATGTGCGCCGGTGCGATTCTGCACGCGCGAATCTCGCGCCTGGTGTTCGGCGCCTGGGATCCCAAGGCCGGTGCCGTGGTCTCGGTCTACGACCTGATCGCCAATCCGCAACTCAATCACCGGCCGCAATGGACCGGCGGCGTGCTTGCCACGGAGTGCTCGGCGCAACTTCAGACGTTCTTTCGACAGCGGCGCTGCTAGGCCTGTTCGAGCTTGTCCTGCGTCCGGGTGTTGAAGTCGTCGGCGTCGTGGCGCTCGCGCAGCTGTTCGGAAAGCTCGCCGAACGGGCGGTTCACCATGCGACCGCGCTTTACCGCCGGGCGTGCGCCGATCGTGTCGGCCCAGCGCCGCAGGTTCGTGTAGTCCTGCACCGACAGAAATTCGGCGGCGCTGTACAACCAGCCTTCGACCATGCCTCCGTACCACGGGAACACGGCGATGTCGGCGATCGTGTAGTCGTCGCCGGCCAGGTATTCGCTTTCGCCGAGGCGGCGGTCGAGCACGTCGAGCTGGCGCTTGACCTCCATCGCAAAGCGGTCGATCGCGTATTCGATCTTGAGCGGGGCATACGCGTAGAAGTGGCCGAATCCGCCGCCGAGGTAGGGCGCGCTGCCCATTTGCCAGAACAGCCAGGACAGGCACTCGCTGCGCGTGGCGACTGAGGTCGGCAGGAAGGCCCCGAACTTTTCGGCGAGGTGGAGCAGGATCGCGCCGGATTCGAAGACGCGGAAGGGCTCCGGGCCGGAGCGGTCCATCAAGGCCGGAATCTTCGAGTTCGGATTCACGTCGACGAAACCGCTGCCGAACTGATCGCCGTCGCCGATGTTGATCATCCAGGCGTCGTACTCGGCACCCGCATGGCCGAGGGCGAGCAGCTCTTCGAGCATGATCGTGACTTTCTGGCCGTTCGGTGTCGCCATCGAGTAGAGCTGCAGCGGATGCTTGCCGACCGGCAATGGCTTGTCGTGCGTCGGGCCGGCGACCGGTCGGTTGATGCTGGCGAACCGGCCACCGCTGGGCTTGTTCCAGGTCCAGACCTTCGGTGGCGTGTATTCGGGGGAATCGCTCATGCTCGGGTCTCCGCTGCGGGGGTGTTCATGCGTTCTGGGGATAGTTCGAGGGGAACAGGGCGCGACGCGCCTGCTCGTCGAAATCGTTCTTGAATTCATGGTCCTCGCCGACCCGGCGGGCGCGGGCCACGGCCGGCCGCGCGTCGACCGCTTCGAACAGGCGCTTCAGGTTCGGGAACGGCGCCAGCGGGTCCTGGTCGTTCTGCAGCACATACGAGGCGCGATCCAGCCATCCCCAGGCCGAGATGTCGGCGATCGTGTAAGAGTCGCCGACGATGAAGTCCCGGCCTTCGAGGTGATCGTCGAGGACCTGATAGTGGCGCTCCGCCTCGCGCCGATAGCGGTTGACGGCATAGTCGAGTCCCGGCGGCGCGGCGACCTGGAAATGCACGGCCTGCCCCGAGAACGGGCCGAGACCGGAGGCAATGAACAGCAGCCAGGACAGCAGTTCGGGGCGGTCTTCGGGGGCGCCAAGGAACTGGCCGGTCTTTTCGGCGAGATACAGCAGGATCGCGGTGGAATCGAAGACGCGCACCTCACCGCCCGACGGGCCTTCCGTGTCGATGATCGCAGGCAGTTTGGCGTTCGGATTGATCGCACGAAAAGCGGGCGTATGTTGCTCGCCCTTGCGGGTATCGACGGGCAGGGTTTCGTAAGCCAGCCCGGTTTCCTCCAGCAGCAGCGCGACCTTGGCGGGATTGGGCGTCGGGTGGAAATAGAAGCGAATCATGCAGGTCTTCCTTCGGTTTTCGCATTCGCGACAGGCCGGTGCAACGAGGTACGTGCCACCGACGGACGGGGGAGCCGACGCAGCGGGCGCTGCTTCGCTACCCGGTTTATTTTAGAACGGTCGATCTATAATGCGACTTCACCACCAGCGAAGACAAGACGGAAGGCCGGATATGCAATGTGACGAAGAGCGGCGAGATGGCGAGGCCACGTGAGTTCGATGAACGGGCGGTGCTCGACGCCGCGGTTCAGTGCTTCTGGGGAGGCGGTTACGAAGGCACCTCGCTGCGCGCGCTGATCAGCAGAACGGGCCTGACCGGAGCCAGCCTCTACAATGCGTTCGGCGACAAGCGAGCGCTCTACCGGCGGGCCCTTGAGCATTATGTCGCCGACAGTGTCCAAGCACGCCTCCGGCGTTGCGAGGCGATGGCGCCGCGAGCGGCCATCGAGTCGTTCTTCGGCGAAATCCTCGAACGCTCGCTTGCCGACCGTGAGCGCAAGGGCTGCATGCTGGTCAATGCCGCGCTGGAGCGCGCTCCGCATGACGCAGACTTGCAGTGCGCCATCGCCGACATGCTGTCGCAGATCGAGATGTTTTTTGCTGGCTGCATCCGCGCCGGTCAATCAGATGGCACGATCCGTTCGGCTCTGCCCGCGGCCGACCTGGCCAGACATCTGCTGGCGGTCCTGATGGGGCTGCGGGTACTGGCGCGAGCGCATCCGGACCGGGCCTTGCTGCAAGGAGCGGTGTCGCCGGCGCTGGCGCTACTCGACGCGGTGGAAACCTGAGGGGGCGCCCGACCAATGAGTTCTGCCAGCTGCGACGGGCCGTGAGCCGGATTCCCGAGACGGGTTTCAGATGTTCTTTCGGCGGCGTGCTGAATTCTGTGCCGCAACTGCGACGAATTCGGCACGCAAGCGAGAGAGAACTATAATCGTTCGCATTACTGTCTAACGCCGGAATCCGACCATGTTCAAAATGATGGGCCTCGCATGCTGGGCCTTGGCCCTGCTGACCTTGTCCGCGCCCGCCATAGCGGCGCTGAGCGACGAAGTCCGCACCACCTGGCGTTTGATCGACTACATGGCGGTGGACTATGCCGGGGCGGTTGAAGACGGCGAAGTGGTCAGCGAATTCGAATACGAGGAGATGCAGGAATTCGCAGGCACCATCCGGCAGCGCATTGCCGCGTTGCCGGCGGAGCCCGATCCGGCCGAATTGCTGCAGGGCGCCGATGAACTGCTGCGGTTGGTCAATGCCAAGGCCTCGGCGGCGGACGTCCGTGCGGCCGCCCATGGTCTGGGCTCGGCATTGCTCGCCTTGCACCCGGTGCCGACGGCGCCGCAACAGCTTCCGGATATCGCACACGGTGCAGTGCTCTATCAGCAGCAGTGCGCGAGCTGCCATGGCACTCAGGGCCAGGGTGACGGCCCGGCCGGTGCCAACATGGAACCTGCTCCGATCGATTTCACCGACGTGGAGCGGGCCCGCCAGCGTTCGGTCTTCGCGCTGTACCAGGTGATCCATCAAGGGCTCGAAGGCACGCCGATGATCAGCTTCGGCCATCTGCCGGAAGCCGATCAGTGGGCGCTCGCCTTCTATGTGTCCGGTCTGGCGTTTCCGGCAGACCGGGCTGCGCAAGGGCGTGCGGCCTGGGAACAGACGGTCGACCTGCGCGCGCAGATCCCTGATCTGGATGCGCTGGTGCAGACCTCGCCGGCGGCGCTCGCCGAGCACAGCGACACCGAGACGGCAGATGCGGTCATGGCGTATCTGCGGCACGAACCGGCCGCGGTACAGGCGGCGGACGCCGGACGACTGGAGCTCGCGCGCAGCCAGCTGGCGGCGAGCGTGGAAGCCTATCGCGCCGGCGAGCAGGACGCGGCGAAGCGCCTCGCGCTGTCCGCCTACCTCGACGGCTTCGAGCCGATCGAACCGATGCTGGCCAGCAAGGGCGATATTCTCGGACGTGTGGAAGGAGCGATGAATGCTTATCGCGCATCGATCGCCCGCGCCGCGCCGCCGGAAGTCGTGGCCAGCGCGGCGTCCGACATCGAATCCTTGTTCGACGAGGTCGATTCAGTGCTCGACGCACCCGGCGGCAGCTTCTGGTCGGTGATGATCGGCGCGCTGACCATATTGCTGCGCGAAGGTCTGGAAGCCCTGCTGGTGGTGGTGGCGATGGTGGCGTTCCTGCGCAAGGCGAACCGCCAGGATGTGATGCCCTACATCCACGTAGGCTGGATCGGCGCGCTGCTGGCCGGTTTCGCCACCTGGTTCGTGGCGACCCGGCTGATCTCCATCAGCGGAGCCAGTCGCGAGCTGACTGAAGGCTTCGGCAGTCTGTTCGCCGCAGTGGTGCTGTTGACGGTCGGGCTGTGGATGCACCACAAGAGCCTGGCCGGCCGCTGGCAACAATACATTCGGGAGAAGCTGTCGCACGCGCTGACCAAGCGGTCTGCCTGGGCGCTGGCGGCGCTTGCGTTCGTGGTGGTCTACCGCGAGGTGTTCGAAGCCATTCTGTTCTACGCAGCGCTGTGGAGCGAAGGCGGCGGCAAGCCGGTGCTGGCGGGGCTGCTGGTCGGCAGCGTGCTGCTGGCGGTACTTGCCTGGGTGATGTTGCGCGCCAGCACGCAGCTGCCGATCGGACGTTTCTTCAGCGCCAGCTCCGCGTTGATCGCGATTCTGGCCTTCGTACTGGCGGGCAAGGGCGTTGCGGGTCTGCAGGAGGCCGGGCTGATGTCGGTGACACCGGTGGCCGGCCCGCGGATGGTTTGGCTGGGGCTGTTTCCGACGCTGGAAAGCTATGTTGCCCAGCTGATCGTCGTGATCGTGATCTTCGGTGGCATCGCCTACAACCGGATCGGGGCTCGCGGGATCGAGAGCCCGGCCTGATGGAGGGGCTTGAAGATTTTCGCGGGAGGCTGGCGCAAAAAACGCGCGTCGTTCCGGATCAAGCCTTGGGCTTGTCCGGAATGACGTTCGCTCGACAAGCGGCTAGCCGAAGCGCCCCGTAATGTAATCCTCGGTACGCGTCTGGCGCGGCGCCCGGAACATCTGGTCGGTGGTGCCGAACTCGACCAGCTCGCCGAGATACATGAAGGCGGAGTAGTCGGAGGTGCGCGCCGCCTGCTGCATGTTGTGGGTGACGATGGCGATCGTGTAATCGGCCTTGAGCTGGTAGATCAGTTCCTCGATCTTGGCGGTGGAGATCGGGTCCAGGGCCGAGGTCGGCTCGTCGAGCAGCAGCACCTGTGGCCGCACCGCGATCGAGCGCGCGATGCACAGACGCTGCTGTTGGCCGCCGGACAGGCCCAGGCCGGAATTGTGCAGCTTGTCCTTGACCTCATCCCACAGTGCGGTGCGACGCAGCGCGTCTTCGACGCGTTCGTTCATCTGCGCGCGGCCGAGCTTTTCGTAGAGCCGGATGCCGAAGGCGATGTTGTCGTAGATCGACATCGGGAACGGTGTGGGCTTCTGGAACACCATGCCGATGCGCGCACGCAGCAGGTTGAGATCCTGTCCCGGGCCGATGATGTTGTCGCCGTCAAGCAGCACCTCGCCCTCCGCGCGCTGGCCGCCGTAGAGGTCGTACATGCGGTTGAGCACGCGCAGCAGCGTGGACTTGCCGCAGCCCGACGGACCGATGAAGGCGGTGACGCAGCGCTCGTAGAGCGGCAGCGAAATATCCTTCAGCGCGTGATGTGTACCGTAGTAGAAATTGAGGTTGCGAACGCTGACCTTTTCCTTCAGCGGTTCCGCGGTCTCGGTATTCGGCGCTTCGGGCATATAAGTCTCGCGGAGGTCTGCGGCGTTGCGGGTCGGAGATTCCATGGTCTTCATGAGCCCTGACTCTTGGACGATGACAGCACGCGCGCCACGATGTTGAGCGCGAGTACCGTGAGTGTAATCAGAAGCGCGCCGGCCCAGGCCAGACGCTGCCAGTCTTCATACGGCGACAGCGCGAACTGGAAGATCACGACAGGCAGGTTGGCCATCGGCTCGTTCATGTTCGTGCTCCAGAACTGATTGTTCAAGGAGGTGAACAGCAGTGGGGCGGTTTCGCCGCTGATGCGGCCGATGGCCAGCAGCACGCCGGTGAGCAGGCCGGCTCGTGCTGCGCGGTAGCAGATCTGGCGAATGACGACGTTGCGTGGCGCGCCCAGCGCGGAGGCGGCCTCGCGCAGGCTGTCCGGCACCAGGCGCAGCATGTCTTCGGTGGTGCGCACCACGATCGGCAAGACCAGGATCGATAACGCGGCGCAGCCGGCCCAGGCCGAGAAGTGGCCCATCGGTTCGACCATGACCACGTAGACGAACAGGCCGACGACGATCGAGGGAGCCGACAGCAGCACGTCGTTGATGAACCGCACCACCGCGGCAAGACGGGTCCCGCGACCATACTCGGCAAGGTAGGTGCCGGCGAGAATGCCGATCGGCGTGCCGACCACGGTGGCCACGATGGTCTGCACCAGGCTGCCGAAGATGGCGTTGATCAGGCCGCCGGCACTGCCGGGCGGCGGGGTGTTTTCGGTGAAGACCTGCAGCGACAGTCCGCCGGCGCCCTTCATCACCAGCACCACCAGAATCCAGCCAAGCGCAATCAGGCCGAGGCCGGCGGCGCCGCATGAAAAGCTCATCGCGATCAGGTGGTTGCGGCGCCTGCGGCGGAACAGCACCATCGACGGTCCAGCGGTTTCGGCATCCATCTCAGGCTCCACCACGGCGTTCCATGCGCAGCAGCATCAGGCGCGCGGCGGCAAGAACGATGAAAGTGATCAGGAAAAGAATCAGGCCCAGCGCGATCAGCGACGAGGTGTAGAGATCGCCCACCGCTTCGGTGAACTCATTGGCGATCGTCGCCGAGATCGTGGTGCCCGGTGCCAGCAGCGAACTGCTGATGCGGTGCGCGTTGCCGATGACGAAGGTCACCGCCATGGTTTCGCCGAGTGCGCGGCCCAGGCCGAGCATGATGCCGCCGACGACCCCGACGCGCGTGTAGGGCAGCACGATGTGACGCACCACCTCCCAGGTGGTGCAGCCCAGCCCGTAGGCGGACTCCTTGAGCATCGGCGGTACGGTTTCGAACACGTCGCGCGTGATCGAGGTGATGAACGGCAGCACCATGATCGACAGGATCAGGCCGGCCGTCAGCATGCCGATCCCGTACGGGGGGCCGGAAAACAGGGACGACATCAGCGGCACGTGCTCGAAGGTGCTGATCAGCGCCGGTTGTACGTAATGCTGCAGCAACGGCGCCAGCACGAACAGACCCCAGATGCCGTAGATGATGCTGGGAATGCCCGCGAGCAGTTCGATGGCGATGCCGATCGGACGCTTCATGGACTTCGGGCACAGCTCGGTGATGAAAATGGCGATGCCGATACTGATAGGGACGCCGATCACCATCGCGATCAGGGACGAAATCACGGTGCCGTAGATCGGAGCCGCGGCGCCGAAGTCTTCCTTGACCGGATTCCAGGATTCGGTGTGCAGGAATGAAAAGCCGAATTGGTCGAGTGCTGGGAGGGAGCCGTGGATCAGCGTGATGATGACGCCGCTGAGCATGATCAGTACGCCGATGGCCGCCGTACGGGTAATCGCGTGCAGTACGGTATCTCGCATCCGGTTGCGCGAGAGCGCACTGTCGCTGATCGGATTGTCGATGGTGGCTTCGGCGTTCATTCGATCAGTTGCTTTGAAAAGGAAATTCGTCGGGGCCGTATGGCCCCGACGCAGTTCACAAGCTTGCGAGGCCGGATCAGTTCGTCCAGAGGGCCTTGCCGCTGCTGTCCTTGATGCTCTCGGCCCAGGTCTTCTTGACCATGTTCACCACCGCGTCCGGCATCGGCACGTAATGGAGTTCATCGGCCATCTCGTCGCCCGAAGCATAGGCCCAATCGAAGAAGTCCAGAGCGGTCTTGAGCGCTGCCGGATCCTTCGGCTCCTTATACACCAGGATGAACGTGGCCGCGGTCATCGGCCAGCTGTCGGCGCCCGGTTGGTTGGTGAGGATCAGATAGTAGCCTGGTGCGTTGGCCCAGTCCGCATTGGCTGCGGCGGCCTGGAAGTTCTCGGCGCTCGGTTCGACGACCACGCCGTCGGCGTTCTTCATCTTGGTGTACGCCATGTCATTCTGCAGCGCATAGGCATATTCGACGTAGCCGATCGCGCCATTGGTCTGCGTGACCATGTTGGCGACGCCTTCGTTGCCCTTGGCGCCGATGCCAACCGGCCATTGCACGGCGGAATCCGCGCCGATCTCTTCTTCCCAGGTGGGACTGACCGACGACAGGTAGTACGTGAAGTTGAAGGTGGTGCCTGAACCATCGGAGCGGTGCACGATGGCGATCGCCGTGTCCGGCAATTCCACACCAGGATTCAGCACCGCGATCTCCGGGGAGTTCCACTTCGCCACCTTGCCGCTGAAGATGTCGGCCAATGTGGGACCGTCCAGGGCGAGGTCGCCGCCTTCGATGCCCTCGACATGGACGACCGGGACCACGCCGCCCATCACCATCGGGAACTGGATCAGACCGGCCTCGTCAAGCTCTTCGGGCTTGAGCGGCTTGTCCGACGCACCGAAGGTGACGGTGTTGGCCTTGATCTGCTTGATGCCGCCACCGGAGCCGATCGACTGATAGTTCAGGCCGATATCGGTCTTGGTCTTGTAGGCGTCGGCCCACTTGGCGTAGATCGGATAGGGGAAGGTCGCGCCCGCACCGGAGATCGCGGAGTTGCCGCCGGACGGTGCACTGGCCATCTCGCCCGGTGAGGAGTTCGGAGTCGAATCGGAGCAGGCGACCATGCCGCCTGCGATGGCCAGGCTGAGCCAGACCACGGATTTTCGCATGAAAGTCACCACATTCTCCTGAGGATGACGGGAAAGTCGGCGCAGCCTAGCCCCCGCACATGACAATTTCGTTGCAGTCGTGTTGCGGACTATGACAGTACGGCCTGTCAACCGCTTCAGCGCTACATTCATACATTTCCTTGTCAATGGTGGGCCTGTGCCTGATCAACCGTTTGTCAGCGTGGGGATGAATTGACGTGATTGTCATCAAATTGAAATCTAATTGTCACAGAAGTGCCACTTGCGCTTCTCACACTGCGCGCCATCGCTGACCGGTTTCGTTACCCCCGACACGAGAACCATGGCCGTGACGCGCAGCTCCCCACTAAAAAATTTGGAGGTTTCAGTGAAGAAGCACTTCGGATATGCCGCCACGATGGCAACGATCATGGCCGCCACGGCGCCGCTGGCCCAGGCCGACACCGCGACGAGTGGCGGCGGATTGAAGATCAGCTCCTCCGACGGCGAGTTCGAGGGTACCCTCGGCGGCCGTCTGCACTATGACTACGCGTCGTTCAGCGACGATCAGATCGAAGACGCCTCGACCGATGGCTTCTATCTGCGGCGTGCCTATCTGTCGCTGGCCGGCAAGCTCTACGGCTTCGAATACAAGCTCGAAACCGATCTTTCGTCCGACGACCCGGCCGGTAAGGACATGTGGATTGGCCATGAGCTGTTCGGCGGTTTCGTCAAGCTGGGTCACATGCAGCCGGCCTACGGTATGGAAGAACGCACCAGCTCCAATGATGTGCTGTTCGCCGAGCGTCCGTTCATTTCCAACAACACCCTGTTCAGCGGCCGCGAGTACCAGAACGGAATTTCCTACGAATACGCCGGCGCCGGCTTCACCGCGATGGCGGTGTACTACAACGTCAATACCGACGCCGACAAGAACGCCTCCAGCGCGGCCGACGGCAACGGGGAATCGGTGCGTCTGAGCTATGCGCCGATCTCGGGCGATCGCAGCACGCTGCACCTCGGGCTGTCGTACGACATCGCCGACTACGACGACGTCGAGATCAATCCCTCGCCGACCGCATCGGCGCGCTATGTCGGCCGTAACGGGCCGCGGCTCGCGCTGGTCGGCGAAGGCTATGACAAGCAGCAGACCAGCACGCTGGAACTCGCCGGCAGCTACGGTCCGTTCTTTGTGCAAGGCGAGTACAGTCTCGCCAGCTATGAGACCGACGGCGCCGCGGATCAGGACCTGACCGCCTACTACGTGCAGGCCAGCTGGTTCGCAACCGGGGAAACCAAGCCGTACAAGCGTGACAAGGGCGTGTTCTCGAATCCGAAGGCGTCCGGCGCGCTGGAATTCAAGCTGCGCTACGACTTCATCAAGAACGATGACGCGGCCGGAGAACCCGAAGCGACCACGGTCTCGGCGGGTGTGAACTACTACTTCAATCCGAAGGTCCGCTTCATGCTCGACTACAACATCGGCAGTGCGGAGGCCGGCGCCGATGTCGACGACGACCCCAGTTCTGTCGTTGCGCGTGCGCAGCTCGCTTTCTGAGTTCGCGCCTTACGGTTCTGCGCGGTCCGGTTGCCACGCCGGGCCGCGCCTTTTCGCGTTTCCGGACCGTGTTGTCGCGGTTCGACACCCGCAGGTTGAACAGAGGGCAGGCAATGGACAAGTCGGACTACAGGCAGCACATCTCCAGCCAGTTCAACGCCGAACTGGAAGACGTCCGCTCGCGTGTGCTGGAAATGGGCGGGCGTGTCGAAACGCAGATTCTCGACGCCACACGGGCGCTGGTGTCGCTGGACGGCATACTCGCATCGCAGGTGGAGGCCGCCGATCAGGCGATCAACCGCATCGAGGTGCGGATCGACGAGGATTGCAGCCAGATCCTGGTGCGCCGCCAGCCGACCGCCGGTGACCTTCGATTGGTCTACGCCGTGATCAAGACCATCACCGATCTGGAGCGGATCGGCGACGAGGCCGCCAAGATCGCGCGCATGGCGATCAGCCTGGCGGCCAAGGAGCGGACCCGCGAGCACATGCTGCAAGTGCAGCACCTGTCCAATCAGGTTCGCACCATGGTTCACGATGCGCTCGACGCCTTTGCGCGCATGGATGCCGAGGCCGCAGTGGCGGTCGCGCGTCAGGACATCGTGGTGGATCGCGAATACGAGTCGCTGATGCGGCAGCTGATGACCTACATGATGGAAGACGTGCGCACCGTGGGCCCGGTCATCGACATCATCTTCTGCATCCGCGCCATGGAGCGGATCGGCGATCATGCCAAGAACATCGCCGAATACGTGGTCTATCTGGTCAAGGGCAAGGACGTGCGCCACATTGGCATCGACGCCATGGAACGTCAGGTGTTGGCGCGCCCGCCGGACCCGGCGGAGTAGGGCTCAGGCGTCGCGCCAGTGCGCGGCGCCGAGGAAGATCAAGCGAATCTGCTGAACGAAATTGTCGATCAGCTCGGATTCGCGCCGTGCCTGATCGGGCGGCAGGTCCAGAAAATCCACGGCCGCCGTGAGCATCGTCGTCACCACCAGGCTGCAGATCATGCGCAGGCTGTCGCTGGACAGATCGGCGAACAGTCCGAGCCCGCGCAGGTCCTGCGCGATTTCATGCGTGAAATGGTCGATCTCGCTGCGGATCGCGGCACGGATCGCGAGCGAGCCGCCGCTGCGTTCCCCGGTGATGAACAGGAATTGCAGGCGGTGCCCGTCCACGTAGTCGCGATAGATCTCCACCGACCGGCGAATCATGTCCTTGGCCGGCAGGTCCGCACGGCGTGCTTCACGCAATAGCCGCCGCAAGGTCAGGCCGCCGTCTTCCACCAGCGCCAGGCCGAGTTCGTCCAGGTCCGTGAAGTGCCGGTAGAACGAAGTCGGCACCACGCCGGCCTCGCGCGTGATCTCGCGCAGCCCGAGGCTGGTAAAGCTGCGTCCCTGCGCCATCAACCTCAATGCGGCATCCAGCAGCGCCGCGCGTGTGCGCTGCTTGCGCTCGACGCGGCTGCCGCTATCCCCGTGCCGCGTTCCGCGCATGAATGTACTCCGCGTGTATCCAAAAGAAGTTCGAGTATAAGTTCATGAATATATTGGAGTCCATAGTGGAAATCGGTAGTCTGTAATCCCGATGGCTTGACGGCTCTCAAAATTTGAGTGAACGTATGTGCACTGAAATGACGGAGCCACCTATGCGTCCGCTGCTTCCGGAGCTGCTTCCGGCCGAAATCAAGAGAACCCTGCGCAGCCCCTGGCTGCACCCGCTGAACGACCTGCAGGCGGTCGACGAATTGCTCGAACGCGTCAATCCGATGTGGGCGCTGGGGCGGATTCGCGCACGGGTGATCGAGGTGCGCAGCGAAACGCCGGATACCAAGACCTTTGTCCTCAAGCCGAATGCACGCTGGGCCGGGCATGTCGCCGGCCAGCATTGCCTGATCGAGATGGAGATCAACGGGGTCCGTCAGCGCCGCGCCTTCAGCCTGTCCAGCGCCGATTCCAGGCAGTGCAGCTTCACGGTGCGTCGTCAGCCCGGCGACGGCGTCACCGCCCGCATGCATGCCCAGCTTCGTGTCGGCAGCGTGCTGACGCTGTCCAGCGCCCGGGGCGGCTTCGTGCTGCCGGCGCAACGGCCCGAACGCCTGCTGATGCTCGGCATCGGCAGCGGCGTGACGCCGCTGATGGCGATGCTGGAACAGCTGCAGGCCGAAGGCTATTCCGGAGATATCGTCTTCGTGCACGGCTCGCGGACGGCCGGCGATGCGATCTTCGCGGCGCGCCTGAGCGCACTGGCAGCGCGTTGGCCGGCGCTGAAGTGCCTGAGCCACTTCAGCGCGACGCACGGCCATGCCACGTTCGAGTCGATTGCGGCACAGGTGCCCGACTACGCGCAGCGCCACACCCTGATGTGCGGGCCGGGCGGTTTCATGCAGTGTCTGATCGAGGGCTACGCCGAACGGGGTCTGAGCGCGCAATTGCAGTACGAGCGTTTCGGCTTGCCGCCGCGGCGTGCGACGGCGCCTGGAGAGGCGCTGGAAGTTCGCTGCGGCCCGTCCGAGCGGCTGTTCGAAGCCGGGCCTCGGCAGAGTCTGCTCGAAGCCGCAGAGGCGGGCGGCCTGTCGCCCAAGCACGGCTGCCGCATCGGTATCTGCCGTAGCTGCCAGTGCCGCAAGAAGAGCGGCACGGTCGAAAACCTGTTGACCGGCGCACGTTCCGACGCGCCGGACGAATTGATCCAACTTTGCATCAGCGCGGCCCGCTCCGATCTGGAACTGGACCTCTGAGGCCGCGCCGGAGAAACCCGATGACCACGAAATATCCTGTCCTCACCAAGAAGCAGACCGCCGAACTGCAGGCCGAACTCGACGCGATTCGCGATGCGGTCATGGCCGATGTCGGTGAGCGCGATGCCAATCACATCCGCTGCATGGTGCGCATCGCGCGCCTCAGCGCGATCACCGGCCGCGGCCTGCTGATGTTCGGCTTCACCCCGATCTCCTGGACCCTGGGCGTGGCCGCGCTGTCCACCGCCAAGATCCTCGAGAACATGGAGATCGGGCATAACGTCATGCACGGTCAGTACGACTGGATGAACGATCCGGCCTTCGATTCGCAGACCTATGATTGGGACAACGTCTGTGCCGGCGAGGACTGGCGCCATTCGCACAATGTGATGCACCACAACTACACCAATATCGTCGGCAAGGACGTGGACGTGGGTTACGGCATCCTGCGCGTCACCGATGCGCAGCGCTGGCACCCGAAATATCTGCTCAACCCAGTCAACAACCTGGCCCTGGCGCTGCTGTTCCAGTGGGGTGTGGGCATTCATGAGCTGCAGATGGGCACCAATCTCCGGACGCGGAAAGGTCGCCGCTCCATACGTGCGAACAGCGGCCCGTTCCTGAAGAAGATGCGCAAGCAGCTGGTCAAGGACTATGTGCTGTTCCCGGCGCTGGCCGTGTGGAACGCGCCGCGCGTGCTGCTGGGCAATCTCGCCGCCAATGGCATTCGCAATGTCTGGTCCTACGCCATCATCTTCTGCGGGCACTTCCCGGACGGTACACGGATGTACACCGAAGCCGAGGCCGAGAACGAAACGCGCGGCGAGTGGTACCTGCGCCAGATGCAGGGTTCGGCCAACATCGAGGGTGGGCGCCTGATGCACATCATGAGCGGCCATCTGAGCCACCAGATCGAGCACCACCTGTTTCCGGACATGCCGGCACCGCGCTATGCCGAGATTTCTCCGAGGGTGCGGGCGGTCTGCGAGAAGTACGGCCTGCCGTACAACAGCGGCTCCTTCGCACGGCAGTACGGCAGCGTGTTGCGCACGATCTTCAAACGCGCCCTGCCGGAGTCCGGGCGTACGCCGAAGGCGGTTGCGGCCTGAGTTTGAGCGTGTCTTTGGCAGTTCTCCCTCTCCCTTTGGGAGAAGGCCGGGGTGAGGGCGAACGCGGCATGTAGTCTCAGCGTACAGATGGGCGCCGCGCGCCCTCATCCCCAACCCTTCTCCCGGAGGGAGAAGGGAGCCAATACGCTCTTAGCTATACCTTCTTCCGGGCCGTCAACAGCCCCCTGGGAAATCCGATGAAAAGACTCGAACGCCTGGAATGGCTCAAGGACACGATCCAGGATGCGGTGGATCGCGGTGCGACTTCGGTTGAGCAAGTCCACCAGTACATCGCCGAGCTGCCGTTCGACGCGCTGGAGAAATCCGGCCTGATGGAGCATGACCGTTTCGAGCTACGCGACCGTCAGCGCCGCACCATCGGCATGGTCTATAACGCCATCCGCACGATCAACGCCCAGATCGGCGCGCTGATTTCGGATCAGTTCGAGAACCTCGACGAAGCGAAAACGGCCGCGCAACGGATGTCGCGCGACCGTTCCGATACTCCGGAGTAAGCCGTCTCAGGCGGCGCGGTCGAACACCATCGCTTCGTCCCGGTAGTCCACCTTGATCGTGTCTCCGCTGACGAACTGCCCGTCCAGAATCGCGCGCGCCAGCGGGTTCTCCACCAACGTCTGCGTCGCCCGCTTGAGCGGCCGCGCGCCATAGACCGGATCGAAGCCGGCGGCGGCGATGTGGTCCAGCGCCGCGTCGGCGAACTGCAGGCCGATACCGCGTTCGGACAGCCGCCTCTTCAGGCCCTCAGTCTGGATCGCGGCGATCGAACGAATCTGTGCGCTACCCAGGGTGTGGAACACCACGGACTCGTCGATGCGGTTGATGAACTCCGGCCGGAAGTGCTGGCGTACCACCGTCATCACGGCGGCCTTCATGTCCTCGTAACTGGTGTCGCTGCCAAGATCCTGAATCAGGCTGGAGCCGAGGTTCGACGTCATCACGATGACGGTGTTGCGGAAGTCCACGGTGCGGCCCTGGCCGTCGGTGAGGCGGCCGTCGTCCAGCACCTGCAAGAGGATATTGAAGACTTCCGGGTGCGCCTTTTCGACCTCGTCGAGCAGAATCACCGCGTAGGGCCGGCGGCGCACGGCCTCGGTGAGATAGCCGCCCTCCTCGTAGCCGACGTAGCCCGGAGGCGCGCCGATCAGCCGCGCCACGCTGTGGCGTTCCATGAATTCGGACATGTCGATGCGCACCATCGCGTCCTCGCTGTCGAACAGGAAATTCGCCAGCGTCTTGCACAGCTCGGTCTTGCCGACGCCGGTGGGGCCGAGGAACAGGAACGAGCCGATCGGCCGGTTCGGGTCCGACAGGCCGGCACGCGAGCGGCGGATGGCATCGGATACGGCGCTGATCGCCTCGTCCTGGCCGACCACGCGGGCGTGCAGGACCTCTTCCATGCGCAGCAGTTTTTCGCGCTCGCCTTCGAGCAGCTTGGACACGGGTACGCCGGTCCAGCGCGACACGACCTCGGCGATCTCGTCGTCGCCGACCTTGTTGCGCAGCAGTTCGAAGTGCTGGGTATCGCTGTCGGCGGCCTGCTGCAGACGCCGTTCCAATTCCGGGATGCGGCCGTATTGCAGCTCGGAGGCGCGCGCCAGATCGCCGGCGCGGCGGGCCGCCTCGGCGTCCTGGCGGGCGCGCTCCAATTCTTCCTTGACGCCAGCGGAACCCTGCACCTGCGCCTTCTCGGCCTTCCATTTCTCGTCGAGGTCCGAGTGCTCGCGTTCGAGCCGGGCGATGTCCTCGTCGAGCTGCGCCAGCGCGCGCTTCGCCGATTCATCCTCACCCTTCTTCAGCGCCTCGCGTTCGATCTTGAGCTGGATCAGGCGGCGGTCGAGTTTGTCGATCACCTCGGGCTTGGAGTCGATCTCGATGCGAATGCGCGAAGCGGCCTCGTCGACCAGATCGATCGCCTTGTCCGGCAACTGGCGGTTGCTGATGTAGCGGTCCGATAGCCGCGCCGCCGCGATGATCGCGGCGTCGGTGATTTCCACGCGGTGATGGACCTCATAGCGTTCCTTGAGACCGCGCAGGATGGCGATGGTGTCCTCCACGCTGGGCTCGCCGACGTAGACTTGCTGGAAGCGGCGTTCCAGCGCCGCGTCCTTTTCCACGTACTTGCGGTATTCGTCGAGCGTGGTCGCGCCCACGCAATGCAGCTCGCCGCGCGCCAGCGCCGGCTTGAGCATGTTGCCGGCGTCCATCGAGCCTTCGCCCTTGCCGGCACCGACCATGGTGTGCAGCTCGTCGATGAACAGGATGATCTGGCCTTCCTGCTTGGCGAGATCCTTGAGCACGCCCTTGAGCCGTTCCTCGAACTCGCCACGGAACTTGGCGCCGGCGATCAGCGCGGCCATGTCCAGCGACAACACGCGCTTGTCCTTGAGTCCTTCGGGAACCTCGCCATTGACGATGCGCTGCGCCAGGCCTTCCACGATCGCGGTCTTGCCCACGCCGGGTTCGCCGATCAGCACCGGGTTGTTCTTGGTGCGGCGGCTCAGCACCTGGATCACGCGGCGGATTTCGTCGTCGCGGCCGATCACGGGGTCGAGCTTGCCGCTGCTGGCGCGCTGCGTGAGGTCGACCGTGTACTTGTCCAGAGACTGCCGCTGTTCCTCGGCATTCTGCGAATCGACCTGGGCGCCGCCACGCACCTGGTCGATGGTCTGCTCGATCAGCGGTTTGCGGCCGCCGGTTGCGCGCAGGATCTCGCCCAGCGTGCCCTTGTCGTCCACCGCTGCGAGCACAAACAGTTCGCTGGAGATGAACTGGTCCTTGCGTTGCTGGGCCAGTTTGTCGGTGAGGTTCAGAACACGATTCAGCTCCGGCGAGACCGAGATTTCTCCGGTGGCATTCCCCAGCCGCGGCAGTCTCTCCAGCGCCTGCGACAGCCGGTTACGCAACTGGTCGGTGTTGACGCCGGCCTGCATCAGCAGCGGCTGCATGCCGCCGCCGTCCTGATCAAGCAGGGCCTGCATCACGTGCAGCGGCTCGATTGCCGGGTGATCGCGGCCCAGCGCAAGGGATTGCGCATCGGCCAGCGCCTGTTGGAAACGGGTTGTCAGTTTGTCCATGCGCATGGCGCGCACACTCCTGAAAGTTGACTCTGGTGTCAGATATGTGTGGGCGCCGCGCTCGCATTCAAGCGCGGCGAACCGATATCAGAGATTCAGGGGCGCCCAGTTGGAGTTGCCGCGCAGCTCAGGGCCTCAGCGGCGCTTGCGCGGCTTGTCGTCAAGATCGCCGAAGTCGTCGAACTCATCTTCGATCAGCTTGCGCAGTGCGCGTTCCTCGCGGTAGCGCTCAACGTCGCGCCAGTCCCGCGAGGCGCCGCTGGCGGCGGGTGTTTCGTCCTCGGGTTCGACTTCCGCGGCATCGTCCTCCCAGCCTTCGGCGGCGGTGTCGTCGTCTTCGAACTCGGTGTAGTTTGATTGGGTGGATGGCGACTGCTTCTTACCCGCCATGTACGTGACCTCGCTGCAGTAACTCGTGACAAGGAAGACTGCTTTTGCGCGCCTATTTAGCAGGCTTTTCGTCGCTGTGGAAGAGGGCGCGCGATGGTTTTCATCGATGTCGATGATGAATGCGTGAAGGATGACATTTTCATGTACCAACGAAGCCTGAATTTCGAAACTTCCGCGCGCGGCTGGCGCGACGTCGGCGGTGCCGTGAACACACTGATCGGCGACAGTGGAATGAGGCACGGGCTGTGCCATGTTTTTCTTCGGCATACCAGCGCCACGCTGCTGATTACCGAGAATGCGGACCCCGATGTACGGCGCGATCTCGAGCGCTGGATGCTGCGGGCCGTCCCGGACGGCGATCCGCTGTTCGTGCACGACGCGGAAGGCGACGACGACATGCCCGCGCATGTGCGCAATGCACTGGTGGGCTGCGAGCGTACGATTCCGTTCGCCGATGGCCGCCTGCTGCTCGGAACCTGGCAGGGGCTCTATCTCTGGGAGGCGCGCAGCACGGCGCATCATCGCCGCGTGGTGGTGACGCTCAGCGGCGAATAGCGCCAGCGCTATACTCGGACCATGACCGGACTCGTTCGAGCCATCGCGTTGATCGCCTGTGTACTGGCGCCGGGTGTCCATGCCCAGGCGCAGCCGCCCGCACATGCCGCGCTGATCGAGATCGACGGCCCGATCGGCCCGGCCACCAGCGGCTATTTCGACAAAGCCAGTGCACAGGCCATCGAAGACGGTGCCAGCCTGATCCTTTTGCGCATCGACACACCGGGCGGGCTCGACGGTGCGATGCGCGACATCATCAAGAACATTCTGGCCTCGCCGCTGCCGGTGGTCAGCTATGTCGCCCCCGGCGGTGCACGTGCCGCCAGCGCCGGCACCTACATTCTCTACGCCAGCCACGTCGCCGCGATGGCGCCGGCGACCAACCTCGGCGCGGCCACGCCGGTGCCGGCGATGGGCGGCGGTTTTGGAGACGAGGGCGAGCAGCCGGCCGGCGCGCCCGCGAAACCGGGTGAGGAATCGCCGCAAACCGACGACCCTGCCGATGCGGATGCGGCGCCGGCCAAACCGAAGTCGGCGATGGAAAAGAAAGTTGTCAACGACGCCGTGGCCTATATCCGTGGCCTGGCCGAGCAGCGCGGGCGCAATGCAGATTGGGCGGAAGAAGCGGTACGCGAAGGCGTGAGCCTGTCGTCCGGCGCGGCGCTGGAGCGCGGTGTGGTCGACCTGGTTGCCGACAATATCGACGATCTGCTGGCGAAGATCGACGGCCGCGAGATCGAAACCGCGAGCGGGCCGGTTCAGATTCACAGTCGCGAGCTGATCGTGCGCACGTATGCGCCGGACTGGCGTTTCGAATTTCTGGGTGTGCTGACCAATCCCACGGTGGCCTACATCCTGATGATGATCGGCATCTACGGGCTGCTGCTGGAGGGCTACCATCCGGGCGCCATCGTGCCCGGTGTACTCGGCGCGATCAGCCTATTGCTGGCCTTGTTCGCCTTTCAGATCCTGCCGGTGAGCTATGCCGGCCTCGGGCTCTTGCTGCTCGGCGTGGTGCTGATGGTGGCCGAGGCGCTGGCGCCGAGTTTCGGCGTGCTCGGTTTCGGCGGTATCGCCGCCTTCGTGATTGGATCGGTGTTTCTCATGGATACGGACGTGCCCGGCTACCAGGTCAATCTCGGCGTGATCATCGCCCTGGCGCTGGCCGCCGCTGGCGTTCTGGCCCTGACCCTGTACCTGCTGTGGCGCGCGCGACGATCCCCAGTGCAGACCGGTGACCCGCTGTTGATCGGCCATACCGTCGAAGTGTTGCAGTTCGACAATGGGCGCGGCTGGGGCCGGGTCAACGGCGAGCGCTGGCAACTGAATTCGGATCGCGGGCTCGTCTGCGGCGCGCAGGCGCGTATTGTGTCCGTGCATGGCCTGACGCTGACGGTCGAACCGCTCGAAACGTCCAGCCCCGGCTGACACCGTCGATCAACGAGGAGCAAGCATGTTTCCAGGCGCCATTACCTTAGTCATCCTGATCGTCGCGATCCTGTTCTCCGCGTTCAAGATCCTCAACGAATACGAACGCGGCGTGGTGCTCACGCTGGGCCGCTATACCGGCACCAAGGGACCGGGCCTGATCATCATCATTCCGCTGGTGCAGAAGATGGTGAAGGTGGATTTGCGTACCATCGTCATGGACGTGCCCAGCCAGGACGTGATTTCGCGCGACAACGTTTCGGTCAAGGTCAACGCGGTGGTCTATTTCCGCGTGGTCGACTCCGCCAACGCCGTACTGCAGGTCGAGCAATTCTACGACGCCACCAGCCAGGTCGCTCAGACCACCCTGCGTTCGGTGCTGGGTCAGCACGATCTCGACGACATGCTGACCGAGCGCGACAAGCTCAACCAGGACATTCAGGCGATTCTCGACCAGGCGACGGATGCCTGGGGCGTCAAGGTCACCAACGTCGAGATCAAGCATGTGGATATCGACGAATCGATGATTCGCGCGATCGCGCGCCAGGCCGAAGCCGAGCGCTCACGCCGTGCCAAGGTGATTCATGCCGAGGGTGAAATGCAGGCGGCCGAGAAGCTGCGCGAAGCCGCCGCGTTGCTGTCGCAGGAACCCCAGGCGCTGCAACTGCGCTACATGCAGACCCTGATCGACATCGCTGGCGAGAAGAACAGCACCATCGTGTTCCCCTTGCCGATGGACCTGATCACGCCGTTCCTCGATACCGTCAAGCGCGTGGTCGACAAGGGCGACGATCAGCCGAAATAGCCACTGAGCAAGTCTTGCTGACGAGCGCGCATCCAGTCCGCGCGCGTATCCACGTCCCAACTGATTCGGGTCTGCACGAGGCTCAGTCCGCCCTGGCGCAGGCGCTGCGCGGTCTGGCGGCCCTCGCGCCCGGAACTCCAGGCGATGCCGTGCAGGCCGGGCAGAGTCCGGCGCGTGCCCAGCAGCACATAGCCGCCGTCCTCGGCCGGCTGCATCACGGTGTCGGTGTGCTCCAGGGCTTCGAACGCGGCGGTCAGATCGCCGAGGCGCAGGTCCGCGCAATCGGTGCCGATCACGACGGCGCGCCGGTACCCCTGAACCAGCGCCTGGTTCAGCGCCGCGCACATGCGGCGCCCCAGATCGCCCTGGGCCTGTCGGCTGAGCCTGATTGGAAACTGTCGGCGGCAGCGCAAAAAGAACGCGTGTGTGGGCGAAGGCGTGCAAGCGAGCACGACCTGGGTTTGAGATACCGCATTGGCGCAGCGCAGGCTGTGCAATACCAATTGACGATGAACGGAGGTGGCTCGCAGGTCGCCGATGTGGCGCGCGAGCCGCGTCTTGCAGCGGCCCGGCTGCGGTGCCTTGCTGAGTACGATGATGCAGTTGGGCGCTTGTGGCGCCGCGGTCATCGGCGGCGTCGGCGTCGGCGCCACGCCGCAGCAGCCAGCAGCGGCAGCAGGCTTGCGAAACCGAGGCTGCCGCCGTCGCCGCTGTCGGATTCGATGGCTTCATCCACGCCCGATGTCGCGATCAGATCGGTCGAGATTCGATAGTCCAGCGGCACATCGGTCTGCGCGAAGTTGACCACCACGATGTGGTAGGTGCCGACCTGCGGGTTGTCGATCACCACTTCTTCGTTGCCATCGGCTTCGCCGCTGATGTAGGTGTCCGGGTCGTCGCAGTTCGCCGTGCTGCTGCTGGTGCAGAAAAAGCCAGGGTCCTCCTCGGGATTGATACCCAGGGAAATCAGGTACTGCGGCGGAGCCTCGTACTTCACCAGCAGATCGATGTCCTGATCGGTGGCGGTGCGGATCACCAGCGAGCCGCCGTCAGTGGGGACGTCGGCGAGGTCGACATGCCAGGCATGGAAATCGTCATAGAGGTCAGCGTCGCGTCCGGCGAAGGTGGCCTGAACTGTCTCGATCAGCGGCAGTGCACCGATTTCGTCGACGAAACCGCGCTGCACCGAGTACAGGCCGGCATTGGCCTGCAGCGTGAACTGTCCGCTGACATAGCGATGGCCGGTTGCGCCGGCCGGAACCGTTACATCGAAACTGACCGTGGCGGTTTCGTTCTGTGCCAGGGCGCCGACGGTCTGCGTGCCGCTGAGCACCGTCAGTTCGTCGGTGTCGAAGCGCGCGGTGACGGCGGCGGCCGGTTGCCAGAGATTTTCCAGGGTGATGTCGATGCGCGCGGTCTCACCAGGGTCGAGCGCGCCGTTGCCGGCGCTGTCGACCACCACGGAACGGATCACCAGCACAGGCTGCGCATTGGCGTCCAGCGCCGCGGCTGCATCGATGCGGCCGCCTGCGGTACGCAGACCGGCGCCGTCACCGGCTTCGCCACTGGCGATCAGACGCGCCTTGATTTCCGGGTAGCTCGCGGCCGGATATTCGGACTTGATCAGCGCCGCGATGCCGGCCGCATACGGCGAGGAAAACGAAGTGCCGGAAACGCCGCAGTTCCCGCCCGCGCGGCCGCAATTGGCGCCGTCGGCGTAGTCGCCGCCGAGCTGCGTGGTCACGATTTGCAGGCCTGGTGCGGCCACGTCGACGGTGGTGGGGCCGTACTCGCTGAAGCTGGCGATCCCGTCCTGGCGGTTGGTCGCCGCCACGGTCAGGACATTGGGCTCGTCGTAGTTCGCCGGAAAATTGATCACGGATCGATCAATGTTGGCGTCGGTATTGCCGGCGGACGTGACAAACAACACACCGGCGTCGCCGAGCTTCTTCAGCAGGTTGCGCTCCGCGCTGGTAGCCGTTGGTCCGCCGTAACTCGCGTTGACGATCTGTGCGCCATGGTCCAGCGCGTATTGCATGGCGGTCAGAATCGCTGCGCTGTCGAGCTGTGTTGTCGTTTCATCGTCTTCGGTGACTTGCTTGCCGACTTTAAGAGGCATCAGGCTTGCGGACCAGACTGCGCCGGCAACGCCGATGCCGTTGTTGCCGATCGCACCCAGGCTGCCGCTGACGTAGGTGCCATGAAACTGGTCATCGGCGCCGCTGTCGGGGCGCGGATTGCTGTCGTTGTTGGCCGCATCGCGGCCGGCGATGAAGTTGGCCGCGAGGTCCGGGTGATCGAGGTCGAAGGCGTCGTCGATGATTGCCACGATCACCGAAGGGTCGCCGGTACGGCGGAAACTGCCGTCGCCGTCCGGGTCCCAAGCCTGCAGCATGTTGAGGTCGCCATCGACCGTTCCGGGTGGTCCGCCGGAAACGAAATTGGCTTGCCCGGTGTTAAGGAACCCCCATTGACGGTCGAACAGGGGATCGTTCGGATTGATGCGGATGTAGCGCAGCGCATTGGGCTCTGCGGAGAGGATCGCCGGGTCGCCGCGCAGCGTGCGGATCGCCTGGTCGGCGGTCATGAATGCCGGCACGGTGACGACGGCTGCCCGACCGTTCATCAGGCTGCGCGTGGCGCTGAGTCCGAGCCGTTTCAAGGGCGCGGTGGACTGCGCTGGGTCGCGGAACTGAAGGATCAGCTCGCCGGCGCGGCTGCTGGCCAGCGGATGTGCCGGCCTCGCGGCAGATGCGGTGCCGCAGATCGCCAACAGCACAACGTTCAGGCAGCAGAAAGATGTGCGCATCGGAAGATCCGGTTTCAAAGCCTGATCGTATGCCAGGAACTGCTTGCGTGCGTATGACGCTACAGCTGGAGTTTGACAACGGACGTCGCTACACTACGCGCCCTCGTGTGGGGCGGTAGCTCAGCTGGGAGAGCGTCGCGTTCGCAATGCGAAGGTCGGGAGTTCGATCCTCCTCCGCTCCACCATTTCAAAGTGCCACAAGATGCAAAGAAGTCCCTAAGTCGCGCTTTTTGCGCGATTTTTTGTTGGTCGCTAGTGTCACGACGTGCCGCAAAATG